>JBJTSL010000031.1:0-3785 GCA_046076625.1 Allobrachymonas sp. | reverse complement strand
GGTGGCCATCACGCCGGCCAGCGGCTTTGTGGGGCCTACCGCTGCGCTGGCCATTGGCTTGATTGCAGGCGTATGCTGCTACTGGGGCGCGACAGGGCTCAAGCGCCTTCTGCGGGTGGATGATTCGCTGGATGTGTTTGGCGTACATGCCATTGGCGGTATCGTAGGTGCGCTGCTCACCGGGCTGTTCAATGATCCGACGATCAGTGGGGTGCAGGCTTCTTTGCAAGCACAGGCCATTGGTGTGCTGGCCGTCATGGCCTACAGCGCGGTGGCCACATTCATCGTGGTATTGCTCACCACCTTGGTGGTCGATCTTCGTGTGAAAGATGCCGTCCAGATAGACGGGCTGGATCTGAACCAGCACGGCGAAAGGATTGGAACATGAGCGCCGAGCGACCCTCTGAGAGCGACCTCACCGCCTTGGCCGCTCACTTGCATGTGCAACTGCGCCGGCGCACTGGTCGCGTGACCGATGTGGAATGGATGGTACTCAACGGTGAGTATGCCCACATGGTGATCCACTTGGCCAAAGCCACCGCCACCACAGAAGGCGCGCCGGAGCTGGCCATCTGGGCGGGGCGCTTTGAAATGGCGCTGGCCAAGTTTCAGAGGCCACGCAAACCTCTGATGTCGGCTCTGGCTATCGCGGGCGCACGGCAACACGATTCGCAAGCGAGCCGTCTGGAACGCCAATTTGTCCCCAGCACCTCAGCCCAAGCGCTGGAAAGCCAATCGCGCGATGGCATCGTGAGCGAATTTGGTGATTCCTCGCGCAAGGTGGATACCAGTGAGCTGCCATCACGCAAGCCTTTGCGAGAAGCTTATGTCTGGAGCTTGCGCTGAAGGCAGGTTTCGTCATTAAAACCGCCACGATTTGACATCAATTGCGTCCGTTCTGAGGCGGTTAGTCGCAGTTCATGCCAAGGGATGCGGCTAAAATCCGGGCATGAAGCAAATTACCGGAAGCATTGTGGCCTTGGTGACCCCGTTCCACCCCGATGGAAGCGTTGACTATCCCACCTTGCGAAAACTGATTGACTGGCACATCGCCGAGGGCACGGATTGCATTGGCGTGGTCGGTACCACGGGTGAATCGCCCACGGTCAGCGTGGACGAGCATTGCGAGATTATTCGTGTGAGCGTGGAGCAAGCCAAAAGCCACGGAGAAAAGCGCGTGCCCATCATGGCCGGCTGTGGCGCGAATTCCACCAAAGAGGCGATTGAACTGGCCAAGTTCGCACGCGGTGTAGGCGCGGATTGCCAGCTTCAAGTGGTGCCCTATTACAACAAGCCCACGCAAGAAGGCCAGTTCCAGCATTTCAAGGCAATTGCGGAGGCGACTGGGGATTTGCCCATCGTGCTCTACAACGTACCCGGTCGCAGCGTGGCCGATATGGCGCATGACACCGTGCTTCGCCTGTCTCAAGTCAAAGGCATTGTCGGCATCAAAGAAGCCACAGGCAACATCGAGCGCGCGCAGTGGCTGATCAAAAACGCGCCGCAAGGCTTTGCGATTTACTCGGGCGACGATCCAACAGCCGTGGCGCTCATGCTCTGCGGCGGCCACGGCAATGTGAGCGTGACCGCCAACGTCGCGCCGCGCTTGATGCATGAGCTGTGCGTGGCTGCCATGGCGGGTGACTGCAACTCGGCCATGACGATCCAGAAGAAACTTCTGCCTTTGCACAAGGCTCTGTTTACCGAGGCCAACCCCATTCCCGTGAAATGGGCCTTGGGTCGAATGGGCTGGGCTGGCAGCACCCTGCGCCTGCCCATGACGAGCATGTCACAATCGAATACTCCCGCCGTTGAAGCTGCTTTGGCCGCAGCCGGCTTGATTTGAACGCTTTGAAGGTTTTTTATGGCATTTCGCGCGCTTCCCTTGATTGCAACCATGGTCGTTCTTGGTTTGGCCGGCTGCTCGGCACTCGAGCCCGCCCGCATTGATTACAAAAGCACCACCAAGGCACCGACTTTGGAAGTGCCTCCGGACTTGACTGCACTGTCCCGCGATACACGCTTCAACGTACCCGGCGGCATCGTGACAGCCACTGCCTTCAATGCTGGACAAACCCAATTGGGTGTTCCTGTGGCTGCCAATGCCATTTTTGATGTCCGCATTGAACGCTCTGGTAATCAA
Organism: Allobrachymonas sp.; assembly: GCA_046076625.1. Classification (GTDB taxonomy): domain Bacteria; phylum Pseudomonadota; class Gammaproteobacteria; order Burkholderiales; family Burkholderiaceae_C; genus JANMDU01. Next base: position 1,642 of record JBJTSL010000031.1, on the reverse strand, counting down.
CGCTGGCTCGTGGTCAGCCGTCCGGCGGATCAGCTCTGGAGTCCGATCCGCGATTTTTGGCAAGACAATGGTTTCTTGCTCAATGTCGACCGCCAAGACGTGGGCGTGATGGAAACCGATTGGGCAGAAAACCGCGCCAAGATTCCGCAAGACTTCATCCGCGCCACCATCGGAAAAGTGTTTGACAACCTGTACGACTCCGGCGAGCGCGACAAATTTCGCACGCGTATTGAGCGTAATGGCAACAGCACAGAGATTTACATCACGCATCGCGGCATGGTGGAAAAGATTGTGGGTGCGGGTGGCCGCGCTGATCTGCAGCAAGGCACGATGTGGGAGCCTCGCGCCTCCGACCCCGAGTTAGAGACCGAAATGCTACGCCGCTTGATGATCAAACTAGGCATCAGCCAAGAGCAATCCAAAGCTTTGGTGGCAGGCGGTGCAGGCAAAGTGACTTCTCGCGTGGCCAATGCCAACGGCGTGCCAGTGGTGCAGGTGGACGATGGCTTTGACCGCGCTTGGCGCCGAGTCGGCCTGAGCTTGGACCGCACCGGCTTCACCGTGGAAGACCGCAACCGCGCCGAAGGCGTGTATTTCGTGCGCTACGTCGAACCCAAAGCCGACGGCAAAGAACCCGGCTTCTTCTCCAAACTCTTCGGCGGCTCTGGCAATGATGCCGCCCCACTCAAATACCGCATCGCCTTGCGCAGCCAAGGCGAGAGCACCACCGTTTCCATATTGAATGCCAATGGCGCACCAGAAAGCTCTGCCAACGCCCAACGCATCGTGAAAGTGCTGGCTGACGATTTGCGTTGAATAAAGTCTGCTCGTGCCATCAAGCCAGCCCTAGTGCTGGCTTTTTTGTTGCCTAAAATCCTTGAATGGCCGCCGCCTTCTACGCCCATCACGCCCCCCTCGCCGAACGCCTGCGCCCCAAGACGCTGGCGGAGGTGATTGGCCAGCAGCATCTTATGGGCGACGGCATGCCATTGCGGGTGGCGTTTGAATCAGGTGTGCCACACAGTTGCATTCTTTGGGGCCCGCCCGGCGTGGGCAAAACAACGATTGCGCGGCTGATGGCCAGCAGCTTCAATGCGCAATTTATTGCCATCAGCGCGGTGCTGGGAGGCGTGAAAGATATTCGCGAAGCGGTGGAGCGCGCTGAGGCCGCTAAAACCGGATTGATGCCGCAGCGCACGATCGTGTTTGTCGATGAGGTACACCGCTTCAACAAATCCCAGCAAGATGCGTTTTTGCCGCATGTAGAAAGCGGGCTCTTCACCTTTATTGGTGCAACCACCGAGAACCCTTCATTCGAAGTGAATTCTGCCTTGCTCTCCCGTGCGGTGGTGTATGTTCTGGAGGCACTTTCTGAGCAAAATTTAAAGCAAATTATGCATCTCGCCGGCATGGAATCTGCGCAGAGTGCTACTGATTTGATAGTGATTGAAGATACCGCGCAAGAGCGCTTGGTGCAATACGCCGATGGCGATGCGCGGCGTCTGATCAATACTTTAGAGACGCTGTATGTGCTGGCCGCTTCGCAAAAGCTTGCCCGCATTAGCGATGAAGGGCTGCTCAAAGTGCTGGGCGAGAAGATGCGCCGCTACGACAAAGGCGGTGAGCAGGTCTATGACACCAT
>JBJTSL010000030.1:0-5213 GCA_046076625.1 Allobrachymonas sp. | reverse complement strand
TCCAATCCACGCGTTGTTAAGTAAATTGGCGGGCGCGTGGGGTGCTGCGAAAGGGATCATACGCAAGCAAGTAAATTTTTCACGCAAGGCCGACTCTACATTCAGGCCATCGTTAACCCAACCATCTGACACTGTGGGAATCGCACGATGCTGCATATCGACGACAAATAAAACGCCCCCCGGCTTGAGCGCAGCGAACAGGCGCTCAATTTCGGTTTTCAAATCAGGGCAATGCTGCAACACCCAAACACTCAGTGCCATATTCCAACGATGCCCCATTTGCGTGGCAGAATCGAGCATCAGCGGGCTAAGCGCCGCAAAGTGTGGGCTGGCCACATGACTGACTGCATGCGTGCGCATGGCTTGCGAGGCATCCACGCCCCACACGCAGGCGTCAGTGGCTTCAATCAAGGCTTTGGACATGCGACCAATACCGCAGCCAAAATCTACCACCTGCGCAGAGCCTTCAAATTGACACCACTGCTGCAACTGCGCCAGTAAATAAGGCGTTTCAGTGTTCCAGCGCTCGTCAGTGCTGACCTGCGCTTCATCGGTCAAGATGATGGATCTGGCTGATGCTAAATCGCTGAGTTCGAAAACATCTGGGTTGTAAGTAGCCATGCGAGAAGTTTAACGGGCGAAGTCAAGCTTTGCTGCGGCTGACCCAATACACACCCAGCAGCACGAGGGTTGTGCCGGCGACGATCCATAGGTTCAGCGTTTCGCCCAGAAAAATCACGCCCATCGCAATGGTGCTCATCGGGCCGATCATGCCAGTTTGCGCCGCCAATCCCGCGCCGATGCGTTCAATCGCCATCATCACCAAAACCACGGGCACGGCGGTGCAGAGCGTGGCGTTGAGCACCGAGAGCCAAATCACTTGCGGGGCGACGGCTGCGGCGGAGATAGGCTTCATGAGCAAGAATTGCACGATGCACAGCAGGCAAGCCACCGTGGTGGCCAAGCCGACTAAACGCAGCGAGCCCAAACGCTTGACCATTTCGCCGCTGTACACAAGGTACACCGCATACGAAACGGCGCTGGCAAACACCAAGGCTGCGCCCAACGCCGTGCCCGAGCCATCAAACTTCACTTCATGACCAAAGACGAGCAGCACGCCGCTGTAGCTTAGGCCCATGGCCAGCAGTTGGGTGCGCGTGATCTTGCGTTTGAAAAGCAGCATGCCGAGGATCAACACAATCGTTGGGTTGAGATACAGGATCAGACGCTCCAGAGAGGCGCTGATGTATTGCAGCCCGAGAAAATCCAGCATGCTGGAGAGGTAGTAGCCGCAAAAGCCCAAGCCCAAAATGCCCAGCCAATCCTTGCGCGTGAGTGGTTCATTGCCGCGCGAGGCCCACCAAGCCATGGCAGCAAAGAGTGGCAGCGCAAACAGCATGCGGTACATAAGGAGGGTGACAGCATCCACGCCATAGCGGTACCCGAGCTTGACGATGATGGCCTTGCCGCTGAAGGCAATCGAGCCCACCACGGCCATCGCCAAGCCGGTGAGACGGGTTGAGGCTAACACACAGTCACCTTGCATTGACTATCAAAAAGTGAGCATATAGCGCGGTCAATACGCCGGCTAACTGCCATTTTCACCATAAAAACCATCAAGAGGCTGCTTAAAAGCCCACCGCTTGTCCATCGCGCCGCGGATCACTCGCGGCCACGTAACCCTGCACTTTTGGACTACCCATGCGCCAGATGAATTGGCCTGCGCCAAAGTCTTGGTAGGAATCGTTGATCACTTCTGTGCGATGCCCGCGATCCATCAAACTTTGCACGGTTTGCGGATTCATTGCCGCTTCCACATTGATCTCCAACCCTTGGTTGAAGCGCCAGCGCGGTGCGTCACAAGCGGCTTGCGGATTCTGGCCATAGTCCAGCATGCGCACCAGGGTTTGCAGATGGCCCTGCGGCTGCATGTTGGCACCCATCACGCCGTAGCTCATCACTGGCTGGCCGTTTTTCGTGAGGAAAGCAGGGATGATGGTGTGGAAGGGGCGCTTGCCCGGCGCAACCACATTGGGCGAAGCCGGATCGAGCGAGAAGGCGTGCCCACGGTTTTGCAAACTGATGCCAAATGTGGGCTCTACGCAGCCCGAGCCGAAGCCCATGTAGTTACTCTGGATAAAGCTAACCATCATGCCGTTTTCATCGGCGGCTGTGAGGTAAATCGTGCCGCCTTTGGCGATATTTCCCGCTTGGAAATCTTGCGCCTTGTCCATACGAATGAGTTTGGCGCGGCTGGCAAGATAAGCGTCATCCAGCATCTGGTCAGGCGTGACGTTCATCGAAGCGGGCTCTGCCACAAATTTGTACACATCAGCAAAAGCCAGCTTCATCGCCTCAATCTGCAAATGCTGCGAGTCCACACCATCAACTTTGTGGCTGGTCATATCAAAATGATTCAAGATGCCCAATGCGATCAGAGCGGCAATGCCTTGCCCATTGGGCCCGATTTCGTGTAACTCGTGATCTCGGTATTTCTTGGAGATGGGTTGAACCCACTCTGGCTTGTAAGCTGCGAAATCGGATGCGGTGATGCTGCCGCCGTTGGCGCTTGAGAACTTTTCAATCGCAGCCGCAATCTCGCCACCGTAGTAAGCCGCGCCCTTGGTTTCTGCGATTTTGCGCAGGCCATTGGCTGCCGCTTTGAACTGAAACAAGTCACCCACATTCGGCGCACGCCCCCAGGGAAGGAAGCTTTGCGCGAAGCCCGGTTGTTTTTGCATCTCAGGCGTAGCCGCTGCCCATTTTTGCTGGACCACGGGCGGCAATAAATAGCCGCGCTCGGCGATTTCAATCGCAGGCTCCAGCAAATCGGCGAAAGGCAGTTTACCGAATTTTTCACTGAGTGCGACCCAGCTCGCCACTGCACCCGGTACCGTCACGGTGTCCATTCCTCGCTTGGGCCAGCCCTGTGCATTACCGTATTTGCGCAAAAAATAATCCAGTGTCCAACTCTGTGGCGCGTGGCCCGAGGCATTGAGCCCATGCAGTTCTTTGCCGTCCCACAAAATGCAAAATGCATCAGAGCCCAGCCCGTTGCTCACCGGCTCACAAATCGTGATGGCCGCAGCGGCTGCGATGGCAGCATCCACTGCATTGCCCCCTTTGAGCATCATGCGCAAGCCAGCTTGCGCTGCTAACGGATGTGATGTGCTCACCACATTGCGGGCGAAGACGGGGATGCGGGTGCTGGTGTAGGGATTGGAAAAATCGAAATTCATTTCAGAGCCTTTTCGCAGCATTATCGGGCTGAATAGAATACTTAAAACACCTAACAGGCATCACCATGGCAGATACCACCCTTCTCATCGACGTCATCAAAGATGAGCTCAAAAGCCGCGACAAAATCTATGCCGATATGGCGCAGGCGCTGGACATGAGTGAATCCACCGTCAAGCGCATGTTCAGCAAAAAAGAAATGCCGCTCTCGCGCATTGATGATGTCTGCCGCTTCTTGGGCACAGACTTTGCCGATCTCGCCCGCAAGGTCACCGAAAGCACCCCGCTCATGACCGAGCTGACTTACGAGCAAGAGGCCGCCGTGGTGAAAGACCCGCTGCTGCTTCTGGCTGCGATTTGCGTGCTGTCTTACTGGGACTATGAGCAAATCGTGCAAACCTACGCGATTACCGAAGCACAATGCACGTCCAAATTGCTCGCACTGGACAAACTCGGCGTGATCGAGCTCAAACCGATGAACCGTTATCGCCTCAAAGTGGCCAAAACTTTCCGCTGGCGCAGCGATGGTCCGATTCGCGGCTATTTCATGCAAAACGTGGTGGGCGAATACTTCGCCGGTCGCTTTGACCGTGAAGGCGAAACCCTGCTCATGGTACATGGCAACATCAACCGCGCCGTTGCCCCGAATTTTGTGGAGCGTATCAACCGAATCGGCCAAGATTTTGCCGCGCAGCACTTGGCGGACAAAAAGATGGACGAGAAGCACCGCGATGGCTTCACGATGATTGTGGGGTTGAGGCGCTGGGAGTTTTCGGCGTTTACGGGGTTGCGCAGAAAATGATCAAAGCTTGAGAAACTGCTCCCGATAGTGAATCAGCTCATCTATCGATTCATGCACATCGGCCAGCGCCGTATGCCTTTGCTTTTTCTTGAGACTTTTGTAGGCCTCGGGCTTCCATCGTTTGGCCAGCTCTTTCAGGGTGCTCACATCCAAGTTTCGGTAGTGGAAGAAAGCCTCTAGCTTGGGCATGTAGCGCACGAGAAAGCGCCGGTCTTGGCCAATCGTGTTACCGCACATGGGGGATTTGACCGGGCCGATGTAGGTTTTGAGGAAGTCGATCAACTCTTTCTCCGCCTGGGCCGCCGTTACTTTGCTGGCACGTACGCGTACCAGCAGGCCGCTGTTGGTGTGGGTGGACACGTTCCATTTATCCATTTTTTTGAGTGCGGTTTCACTGGTTTTGAGCGCAAATACCGGACCTTCAACGCGCACGGATAAATCGGGACTGGTCACCACCACAGCGATTTCCAGCAAGCGGTTTTCCAGCGGATCAAGCCCCGTCATTTCACAGTCGAGCCAGACGAGGTTGTGTTCGGATTTTTTCAAAGTGGCAGGGGAAGCAGTAGAGATCATGGGGTGATTCTCGCTCAAACTAGGCATATGCCGTGAGCGCCTAAAATTCAGGGTATGACCGCTGTTGTTTTCACTTCTCTTTTTTGCGCTGCTCTAGTGGCAGGCATCTTGGTTAAATTTTGGCTGGCCACGCGCCAGATTCGTCATGTCGCCCAGCATCGCGCTGCTGTTCCCACTGCGTTTGCCGAACGCATCACCCTCGTAGCGCATCAAAAAGCGGCGGATTACACCATCGCCAAATCCCGTCTCGGCATTTTGGAGTTGGCGTTTGGAGCTGCCGTTCTCTTGGCTTGGACGCTGCTGGGCGGCCTTGATTTGCTCAACCAAGCCTTGCTTTCTTGGCTGGGCGCGGGCTTGCCTCAGCAATTGGCGCTGCTGGCCAGTTTTGTGGTGATTGGCGGCATCATCGACCTTCCTTTTTCTTTGTATGGCACGTTTGTGCTGGAAGAGAAATTCGGCTTCAACAAGATGACGTTCAAGCTGTGGCTCATGGATGCGATCAAAGGCGCTGTCATTGGCGCACTCATTGGCCTGCCGATTGTCGCTCTGATTCTCTGGCTCATGGGCGCGGCAGGCAATCTCTGGTGGCTCTGGGCCTGGG
>JBJTSL010000029.1:0-5872 GCA_046076625.1 Allobrachymonas sp. | reverse complement strand
ATGCGGTGCACATAGTCTTCCGCGTTGAACGGAATGTCCATGTTGAACACGGCCGGCACGTCCTTGATGTCCAGTCCGCGGGCAGCCACATCGGTACAGACCAGCAAGTCCACTTCGCCTTTTTTGAAGGCTTCCAGCGATTTGAGGCGCTCGTCTTGGCTCTTGTCACCATGCAACGCGGTGGTGCGCAGGCCATCACGCTCCAAGGCGCGTGCCAGGCGTGCGCAGCCGAGCTTGCTGTTGCAAAACACAAAAGCCTGCGTGATGGTTCTTTCACGCACCAATTGTCGCAATACCCGTCGCTTGTCGTCTTCATAGATACTGTAGAACAGTTGCTCCACGGTGGACGCTGTTTCATTGGGTCGCGCCACTTCCACGAGTACGGGATTTTGCAGATAGCTGGCAGCCAGCCGCTTGATCTCAGGCGAGAAAGTGGCCGAGAACAGCAAAGTAATCCGTTGCTTGGGCAAGAAACTCAAAATGCGTTGCAAATCAGGCAAGAAACCGATATCGAGCATGCGGTCGGCTTCATCGAGCACCACATATTCGACTTGGTTCAACACGGCGGATTTCATCTCAATATGATCGAGCAAGCGGCCGGGCGTGGCCGTCAAAATCTCCACGCCTTTGCGCAGCTCGGCAATCTGGGGCTTGATGTCAATGCCGCCAAAAACGACCGCGCTGCGCAGTTGCGTGTATTTGGCATAGAGCACGACATTGTCTTGAATCTGGTCGGCCAACTCCCTCGTGGGCGTGAGCACCAGCGCGCGTACGGGGTGGCGAGCGGGCGAAGGCGAAGGCGTTTCGTGCTTGAGCATGCGCTGCAAGAGCGGGAGCACGAAAGCGGCGGTTTTGCCAGTGCCGGTTTGCGCAGCGCCCATGACATCGCGGCCTTGCAGCACATGCGGAATGGCTGCCGCTTGGATCGGGCTCATCGTGGTGTAGCCCTTTTCGGCCACGGCGCGCAGGATCGGCTCGGCCAGGCCGACGGAGGAAAATGGAATGGTTGCGGGGTCAGTCATGTAGCGTGTATTGTCTCATTTAGCTCAGACACTCTCGTGACAGCCTTAGAGTACCTGGCCAAGAACAGCCTGCACAATGGAACAAACATGATTTCAGACGAACCCATCCTCTCCCAAGACGAGCGCGAAGCCATCAACACCGGGCGCTGGTTTGCCAGCCTCTCGCCCAGCCTGCGCCACGATATCTTGCGCTATTCGTATGTGAAGCGCTATCGTGATGGCGAGCTGATAGCCGCACGCGGCGAGCGGCCCGATGAATGGGTGGCCTGCGCAAAAGGCGCTGTGCGCATATCCAGCACCTCAGTCTCCGGCAAACTGGTGACGCTCACCTATGTGGAGCCCGGCATCTGGTTTGGCGATGTGGCGATTTTTGATGGCGACCAGCGCACGCATGACTGCTATGCGCATGGCGACACCACCATTGTCTGCGTCTCGCGCAGCGATTTCACCAAGATTTTGGCCGACCACACCGAGCTGTATGAAGCCCTGCTGCGCCACAACTCACGCCTGATTCGCCTGCTTTTCGGTTTGGTGGAAGACCTCAACACCCTGCCCCTGCGCGCCCGCTTGGCCAAGCAGCTCGTGCACTTGGCGCGCAGCTATGGTGTGCCCAGCCTCTCGCATCAAGACGAAACGCGCATTGGCCTGCATCTCGCCCAAGAAGAGTTGGCGCAGCTTTTGGGTGCATCGCGCCAGCGCGTGAACCAGGAGCTCAAGCAAATGGAGCGCGAAGAGCTGATTCGCGTGGAGCCCGGCGGCTTGGTGGTGCGCAGCCGAGATGGTTTGAAGCGCATCGGCAATGGGGATGATCAATGAGCAGTGGCAGTTTTGATCATTTTGTGGGCACCCGCGCGGTGTCTGACCAGCATGCATTTGATGTGGCGGCGCTTGAAGCTTGGATGGCCGCGCATGTACAAGAATTCGCAGGCCCGATCACGGTGGAAATGTTCAAAGGTGGCCAGTCCAATCCGACCTACAAACTCATCACACCCAGCCAAACCTATGTGATGCGCGCCAAGCCTGGCCCGGTGGCCAAGCTGCTGCCTTCTGCGCATGCGGTGGAGCGAGAATTTGCCGTGATGCACGGCTTGGCTGGCACCGATGTGCCTGCGCCCAAGATGCATGCGCTGTGCGAAGACGAATCCATCATTGGCCGCGCGTTCTACATCATGGAATTCGTGCAAGGCCGCGTGTTTTGGGATCAATCCTTGCCGGGCATGACGCCAGCAGAGCGCGGCGCGATTTACCGTGAGATGAACCGCGTACAAGCCGCCTTGCATACGTTGGACTTTGCGGCCAAAGGCTTGGCTGGTTTTGGTAAACCCGGCAGCTATTTCGCGCGGCAAATCGGCCGCTGGAGCAAGCAATACCAAGCCTCGATCACACAGCCCATCGAAGAAATGGACAAGCTGATCGAGTGGCTGCCCGCGAATATTCCGGCCAGTGCTCTGGACGAATCCAAAGTCTCGATCGTGCATGGTGACTATCGGCTGGACAACCTCATGTTCCATCCGACCGAGCCGCGCGTGCTCGCGGTGCTCGACTGGGAGCTTTCCACGCTCGGCCACCCGCTGGCTGATTTCAGCTACCACTGCATGGCTTGGCACATCCCGCCCGGCTCCTTTCGCGGCATTGCCGGCTTGGACCACGCGGCGTTGGGCATTCCCAGCGAAGCGCAATACATTCGGCTGTACTGCGAGCGCACCAAGCTTGCAACGCCGGAGCAATTGCAAAAAGATTGGCCTTTCTATTTGTCGTACAACGCTTTCCGCTTGGCAGCGATCTTGCAAGGCATCGCCAAACGGGTAGAAGCGGGCACGGCTTCATCGGCGCAGGCGGTGTCGTCAGCGGCTGGGGCAAAGCCACTCGCACAGTTGGCTTGGGGCTTTGCACAGCGCTACAAGGCTTAAACACAATCAATACCGGCGATCACCATGGATTTTTCTTACTCCCCCCGTGTTCAGGAACTGCAAGCCCAGCTCCTCAAGTTTTTTGACGAGCACATCTACCCCGCAGAAAAAGCCTATGCCGATGAAATCGAAGCCAACACCGCTGCCGGTCGGCGCTGGACACCGCTGCACACCATTGAAAAGCTCAAGCCGATCGCGCAAAAGCAGGGTTTATGGAATCTTTTTCTGCCACGCGATACGGCAGAGATTGCAGGCTTCGGCGGCGATCCTCAATTCGGCGGTGCTGGCCTGACGAATCAGGAGTATGCGCCACTGGCCGAAATCATGGGCCGCGTGCTCTGGGCCAGCGAAGTGTTCAACTGCTCCGCGCCCGATACCGGCAACATGGAAACTCTAGCGCGCTACGGCTCACCCGAAATCCGTGACCGTTGGCTGAAACCCCTCTTGCGCGGCGAAGTGCGCTCTGCTTTTGCCATGACCGAGCCCGATGTGGCCTCCAGCGACGCCACCAACATCGCCACCCGCATCGAGAAGCAAACCGATGAAACATATCTCATCAATGGCCGCAAATGGTGGATCTCCGGTGCGGGCGACCCGCGCTGCGCCCTCTATATCACCATGGGCAAAAGCGACCCAGAGGCCCCAAAGCACAGCCAGCAAAGCATGATCGTCGTCCCCGCCGACGCGCCTGGGGTGAAAGTGATTCGCCCGCTCACCGTGTTTGGCTACGACGACGCGCCCAATGGCCATTGCGAAATGACCTTCACGAATGTGCGCGTCCCAGCGGCCAACATGCTGCTGGGCGAAGGCCGTGGCTTTGAAATCGCCCAAGGCCGCCTAGGCCCTGGGCGCATTCACCACTGCATGCGCCTGATTGGCTTAGCCGAGCGTGCGTTGGAGCTGATGTGCAAGCGCGCCAGCAGCCGCGTGGCCTTTGGCAAGGAAATCGCGCGCCAAACTGTCACGCAAGAGCGTATTGCCGAAGCGCGCTGCAAAATTGATCAAGCGCGCCTGCTCACGCTGCGCACAGCCTGGCTGATGGATGTGGCTGGCAACAAAGTCGCCAAAAACGACATCGCCATGATCAAAGTCGTCGCCCCCAGCATGGCCTGCCAAGTGATTGACTGGGCCATGCAAGTGCACGGCGGCGGCGGCATGAGCGACGACTTCCCGCTAGCGTATTCCTACACCGCTGCCCGCACCCTGCGCTACGCCGATGGCCCCGATGAGGTACACCGCAACGCGATTGCAAAAAATGAGTTGGGAAAGTATGCAGCGTAAACGCTTATTTGCTATTAAATCAATAGCGAATAACGCTCTTCTGATGCCGGCAAACTGCCCATTTTCAGAGATTTTTCGTGAATTGTGCATGTAGAAGTGACCGTTGATGGAGCCTGCATTTACCCACAAACTCACCGCCGGTTGGTCCGACATGGACTACAACTCGCACATGGCCAACACCGCCTATTTGAACCGTGCGGTCGATGCCCGTATGGCGTTTTTCACCAGCAAAGGCTTGCCACTGGCCGAGATGATGCGTCTGCGTGTGTCATGGGTGGTCATGAAAGACGAGCAGGAATACCGCCGCGAAATCATGTGGATGGAAGAGTTCACGGTCTCGGTGGTGATGGCTGGCCTCGCCCCCGATTGCAGCCGCTTCAAAATCCGCAACGAATTCTTCCGTGCCGACGGCCAGCTCGCTGCCAAGGTCTCCAGCACCGGTGGCTTCTTGAACCTGGACACACGAAAACTCGTTATCCCTCCTCCTGAGCTGATCCAGATTTATCAGGCCATGCCGAAGACGGAGGATTTCGAAACCTTGCCATCGAGCATGAAGGCGAAACCCTAAACCCCCGAGGAGAGCTTGATGCTCAATCGCCTCACAGCTCATTGGGTATACGGTGGTTTGGTGGCTGGGGTTTTGCTTTTACTGTTGACCCCTGTCCTAACGGCCCACTGGCCAGCCCTCTTGGTGGCCACCTACTTGCATTTACCTGCTGACATGATCCATCAATTTGAGGAGCATGACCAAGATAGGTTTCGGCTGTTCTTCAACCAGACGATCGGCAAAGGCCATGATGTGTTGTCTCCGATGGCCGTTTTCATCACCAATGTGCCGGGCGTTTGGGGCGTGCTCGCAGCGTCGCTCTATGCTGCTAAAAGTGAAACTCGCGGCAGTGCGTCAAACGCCCTCATGACAGCATTTGCCGCACTGCTGTCGCCGACCGAGCGGGGTCAAGAAGGTCGCCCTAGTAACACCCAAGTTTTAAGCGTTTCTAGCTCTTCGCCGGCATCAAAACAGCCTAGAGTGCTCCTGTTTTCATAGTGTACAGAACGTTTAAAATCTAGGGATGTTAGATCCCAACCTCCTCCGTAGAGACCTTGATTCGGTCGTCGCCGCGCTACAAAAGCGCAAAAATCCTCAGCAATTTCTGGATGTGGCAGCTTATGGCGCGCTCGAATCAGAGCGCAAAACCATTCAAACGCGCACGGAAGAGCTTCAAAACAAGCGCAACACACTTTCTAAATCAATTGGCATGCTCAAGGCCAAGGGCGAAAGCGTGGATGCTGTGATGGCCGAAACGGGCGCGATTAAAGCCGAGCTGGAAACCTCTGCTGCCCGCAATGACCAAATCGCCAATGAGTTGCAAGCGCTGCTCATGACCTTGCCCAATCTGCCGCATGAGAGTGTGCCGGTGGGCAGCGATGAGAATGGCAACGTGGAGGTCCGCCGTTGGGGCTCGCCAAAGAGCTTTGACTTCGCTGTGAAGGACCATGTGGATGTGGGTCAGCCGCTGGGGCTGGATGCCGATACCGGTTCCAAGCTATCGGGCGCACGCTTTACCTTCATGAAGGGGCAAGTTGCCAAGCTACACCGCGCTTTGGCGCAGTTCATGCTCGATGTGCAGACCGGTGAACACGGCTACACCGAGTGCTACA
>JBJTSL010000028.1:0-2061 GCA_046076625.1 Allobrachymonas sp. | reverse complement strand
CCATCCTGTGGGCACGACTGATAGCGAGCGTGCCTTTTGCTTCATCATGCAGGAGTTGGCCAAATCCCACGCAGCACTCCCTTCAGTGAGAGAGTTAACACTCACTTTGAAGGAATTGGCTGCAAAAGTTGCCGCGCATGGGACGTTCAATTTCCTGCTGTCCAACGGTCGGGCGCTTTGGGCGTATGCCTCCACGCATTTGCACTATGTGGAGCGCCAGCACCCGTTTGCTCATGCGCGCTTGGCCGATGAGGATGTGGCGGTGAACTTTGCCGATTTAGCGGCCCCGCAAGACTGCGTGTCGGTGGTCGTCACGCAACCGCTCACCACCGATGAGGCGTGGACCGCGTTTGCACCGGGTGAGCTCAAAGTGTTTGAGGCTGGGCGTCTGGCGGGGGTCAATCATGCCTGACGTGCTTGACGCAAGTAAGTGCCCGCTCTGCGGTAAATCCAATCGCTGTGCGATGGAGCTGGAGCGACAAACCGGCGTGGCGCAAGGCCCGTGTTGGTGCGTGGGCGTGAATTTCAGTGCGGAGTTGCTCGCCGCTGTACCCAAGGCCACCCAAGGGTTGAGCTGTATTTGTGCGGCCTGCGCAGCCGAGGGCGTCGCAAATTTGCCCAAACAGGCGCTTTCGGGTTAAACTCGAAGGCTGTCCAGCTTTTGACGATGTTGGACAGATGGGTCGCCTGCATGTTTCATGCGGGGCGGCTTTTCGTTTTTCATTCACGTTTAGTACGACCATGCCAACCATTAACCAACTAATCCGTCACGGACGAGAGGTTGAGACTGTCAAGTCCAAATCTCCCGCGATGCAAAACTGCCCGCAGCGTCGTGGCGTTTGCACCCGTGTTTACACCACCACCCCCAAGAAGCCCAATTCCGCCCTGCGTAAAGTTGCCAAAGTGCGCTTGACCAACGGTTTTGAGGTGATTTCCTACATCGGCGGCGAAGGCCACAACCTCCAAGAACACAGTGTTGTGCTGGTTCGCGGTGGTCGTGTGAAAGACTTGCCCGGTGTGCGTTACCACATCGTTCGTGGTTCACTCGATTTGCAAGGCGTGAAAGACCGCAAGCAGTCGCGCTCCAAGTACGGTGCCAAAAAGCCGAAGGCCAAGTAATTGCCTAGAGCTTCGGCTCAAAAAATTCTAGGTGCTGTTTTCTGCGTGGCGCAGACAAGCAGCGTAGTGATTCCAAGCTCGCAATCTTGCAGCCGAATCGAGTAAGTGAAGGTTCTCAGAACTTTCGCGGTGTTCTCAAAGAATACCAACTGAAGCAAAGAGGTGAAACCATGCCACGTCGTCGCGAAGTCCCTAAACGTGAAATTCTGCCGGATCCAAAATTCGGCAATATCGAGCTCTCGAAATTCATGAACGTCATCATGGAGAGCGGTAAAAAAGCGGTTGCAGAGCGCATCATTTATGGTGCACTCGAGCAAATCGAGAAGAAAGCCAACAAAGACCCATTGGAGCTCTTTGGTGTGGCGATCAACAACGTCAAGCCCATGGTCGAGGTGAAATCCCGCCGCGTGGGTGGCGCAAACTACCAAGTACCCGTGGAAGTGCGCCCCGTGCGTCGCTTGGCTCTGAGCATGCGCTGGATCAAAGAAGCCGCCCGCAAGCGCGGTGAGAAATCCATGGCGTTGCGTTTGGCCAATGAGCTGATCGAAGCCAGCGAAGGCCGCGGCGGCGCGATGAAAAAGCGCGACGAAGTACACCGCATGGCAGAGGCGAACAAAGCCTTCTCCCACTTCCGCTTCTAAAGGCGGCTGCTGCGCGGGCTTTTTTGCTCGTTGCGGGGCTCGTCGCGAAATCCTCAAAGCCCTAAAGGCTGCTCCGGTTTCGCGCCACCTGCGCCTAGCATCTCATCCCGCTCGCTACGCCGCATTGCTCTCAAAAAGAGTTCTGCGGCATAAGTTTTTTGAACACAAAGGATAGTTATCATGGCACGCGCCACACCTATTGAGCGTTATCGCAATATCGGCATCTCTGCACACATCGATGCAGGCAAAACCACGACCACTGAGCGTGTGTTGTTCTATACCGGTGTGAACCACAAAATCG
>JBJTSL010000027.1:0-6550 GCA_046076625.1 Allobrachymonas sp. | reverse complement strand
CGGTGAGGGTCAGAGATCCGGGAAATCCAAGACCCCTGGGGGCATGCCTGCAAACCACCCAACACACCAGGCGGTATTCCCAGTCGCCCCAGAGGCCGACCTAATTCCCCGCTGACGCGGCAGCAAGCCCTGCCCAAGCGTTCATTTCTTGGGTAGGTTTTGGGTATGTTGAAACGAAAAACGCGCCCGAAGGCGCGTTTTTGCTGGGTGTTTGGCGGAGCGGACGGGGCTCGAACCCGCGACCCCCGGCGTGACAGGCCGGTATTCTAACCAACTGAACTACCGCTCCCGGTAGCTGATTGATCACATTTTCATGCAATCAACCAGACCAAACTGGCGACCCTACGGGGATTCGAACCCCGGTACTCACCGTGAAAGGGTGATGTCCTAGGCCTCTAGACGATAGGGTCAGGCACTAGGGCAATGATCTCATTGCGACGCACTCGTCGCAACCTAACCACGACCTAAAAACTCAAAATTCTAAGACTTTAGAATTTTTCAAATCTCACAGCTATTTGATGGTGGAGGTAAACGGGATCGAACCGATGACCTCTTGCATGCCATGCAAGCGCTCTCCCAGCTGAGCTATACCCCCGTGAGGGAAGGGCGGCTGTGACACAGCCCATGCTCCGCCAGCAAATTTGCTGAGCCTTGAATTATAGCGCGAATTTTCGCCAAGCGGCAAACTTCAGCCTGGCTTGTCTGTCGAGACGGGCGAGACCTTGAACCATTTCACCGCGCCGCCCTTGGTGTGCAGCACGATGAACTGCAAACCAGCGAGCACGCAGCGCTCACCGCGCTTGGGCACATGGCCAATTTCATGAGCAATCAGGCCGCAGATGGTGTCGAACTCTTCCTCTGCGCTCTCCCCATCGCGGGTTTGCAGGTTCACGCCAAAGCTTTCCTGTACGCGCTCTATCGGCGTGTCGCCGCTGACGCGCCAGGTCGTGTCGGCCAGCGCATAAATGTCGCCTTCAGTAGGCTGCTCGTCAAATTCGTCTTCAATCTCGCCCACGATTTCTTCGAGCACGTCTTCAATCGTGATCAGGCCAGCGGTTCGGCCAAACTCGTCGATAACGATAGCCAGATGGTTGCGGTTGCCTTTGAATTCGCGCAGCAAATCGTTGAGTTTTTTGCTCTCGGGTACGAAAACGGCAGGGCGCAGCAGAGCGCGCAAGTTCAGCTCGGGCGCACGCTGAAGCTTGAGCAAATCCTTGGCCATGAGAATCCCAATGATGTTCTCGCGATCGTTCTCAAAGACTGGAAAGCGCGAATGCGAGGTGTCGATCATCACATGCAGCAGCTCCTCAAACGGCGCGTCAATGTTGATCAAATCCATGCGTGGTGCAGCCACCATCACGTCGCCCGCCGTCATGTCGGTGATGCGAAGTACACCCTCGAGCATGGCGCGGCTTTCTGCGCCAATGATCTGGTTGTCCTCGGCCTCGGCCAAGGTTTCCATCAGCTCTTCCTTGCTGTCGGGGCCGGGGTGGATGAATTCGGCGATTTTTTGCAGGATGCCGCGCTTGTCTTCAGGCTTGTAGGCGGCAGGGCTGGCACTGGGGGCTGCGTGGGCAGAAGGGTCTGACACAAATCTCGATTCTAAGTGAACAAGCTATCTAGGATAGCGGATTTTCTATGCCCTAGAAATGCTCAGCTTAGTTGGGCGATGACAGTTGTGCGTTGATCGCGCCTTTGCGGATGTCTTGCAATGTGGCCAAGAACGCCCAGAATTGCAAGGCACGCAGCTTCAGGCGATAGTCCACCTCGCCAATGCCATTGGCCACGGCATCTTTCACGGCGGTTTCTACGCGGTCAGAGAAATCCTGAGCGGGCAGGCGAATGTGAGCCTCCACTTCGCCCCCATGGTTTTCTACCACTGCACCGGCTTTGCGCGCGATCTTGAGCATGGGCTCGTTTTCGCTCAAGGCATGGATGAAGAGCAAATCTACGCCTTCTGCACGGGCATGCAGCATGGCTCGCCTGAAGAGCAACGTGCCCAAGCCTTTGCCTCGGGCTTCCGCCCGCACCGAAACCCCAAACTCGGCGCAGCGCGTGCTTTTGGAGTCGCTTTCCAGAGCCAAATGAGCCAAAGCGATGAGTTGCAGGCGGCGGTTGAAAATGCCATAGATTTCATCGCGCTCGAAGTTCAGGCTTGTCACGTATTTGGCGATTTGCTCGTCGCTTGCGCGGTAGCCAAAACGCAGATAACGGTCTTGCGCAGACAGCGCCAGCAATTGGCCTTTGATGAGACGGCGATGGCGCTCAGACAGCGAGCGAATCGGCACCAGCAGCTCAGGCGCTGAGGAGGTTTGGCCTGCCAGTGACAACGCCCGCTCATCTGCCTCGGGAAAGGCTTGCTCGTTGCGGCCTGCCTCTAGAGCCTCAGCCTCGTTGGCAGTTTTCTCGCGCACATGCTCGTGCCCGCGCCAGAACTCGCGGGGCACTTCCAGCGTGGCTTGCAGCAGTCTTTTGGTTTGACGCATGGTGGAGGTTTCTGACATCACTCAAATATAAGGGGTTACCCGAATATCTCAAGACCATTGAGGCAGTCTAGGGGATTGCGCCTAAGGCTGCAAGAACTATAAAAATAGTAGCAAACTATGTAGATTTTATGCCGGCGAACATGCGTAAATGCCTCAAAATACGCTTGCAGGGGTGGAAAAAGGGCGTGCTGTGGGTTGGGTTTACACAGGCAGGGAGGTGGTGGATTTCACGCTGTCGAGCTGAAAACTGGTTTTACAGTCCTGCACGCTGGGGTGCTTGAGCAGAGTGTCCATCACGAAGCGTGAGTAAGCAGCCATGTCTTTGACGACGACCTTGAGCAAATAGTCCATCTCACCCGTGAGTGCTGCGCATTCGGTCACTTCCGGCCACACCTGCACAGCGCTGCGAAACACGTCCATCGGATTGCGTTTGTGGCTTTCGGTGTGTTTTTCCAGGCGCACATTGATGTAGGCCACCAAGCCCAGGCCGACACGGCTAGGTTTGACGAGTGCCACATAGCGGTCAATGATGCCGGCATCTTCCAAGCGTTTGACGCGGCGCAGCACGGCGCTGGGCGAGAGGCTGACCTGCTCGGCAATCACATCATAAGTGCATCGGCCATCGCTTTGTAAGATGCGTAAAACGGCTGAATCTAGCTTGTCGAGTGCTTCCATTTGCTTAATTTTGCATGAAAACTGCATTCTGGTATCGTTTCAGGCTGAATATTGCAGGAAATTTGATCTTTGGAGCGCCTACAGTCAATCCATTGACCGGAGCACACGATGACGATTTGGGATAACCCGATGGGCACCGCCGGATTTGAATTCATTGAATACGCCGCGCCCAATCCGAAAGAAATGGGCGCTTTGTTCGAGCGTATGGGCTTCATGCCGATTGCCAAGCATCGCCACAAGGCTGTGACGCTGTATCGCCAAGGCGGGATCAACTTCATCATCAATGCCGAGCCCGATTCGTTTGCGCAGCGCTTTGCGCGCCTGCATGGGCCGAGCATTTGCGCGATTGCGTTTCGGGTGCAGGATGCGAAGTTTGCGCACGAACGCGCGGTGGGCTTGGGCGCTTGGAGTTACGGCGGCACGGCGGGGCCGGGCGAGCTGAACATCCCCGCCATCAAGGGCATTGGCGATTCAGTGATTTATTTTGTCGATAAATGGCGCGGCAAGAATGGCGCGAAAGACGGCGATCTGGGCAACATCAGTTTCTTTGATGTGGATTTTGAGCCGCTTGCAGGAGTCAATGCAGCCGATCTCAACCCAGCCGGCCACGGCCTCACGTACATCGATCATCTGACCCACAATGTGCATCGTGGCCGCATGCAGGAGTGGGCAGAGTTTTACGAGCGATTGTTTAACTTCCGCGAAGTGCGCTACTTTGACATTGAAGGCCAAGCCACAGGCGTGAAAAGCAAGGCCATGACCAGTCCCTGCGGCCAGATTCGCATTCCGATCAACGAAGAAGGCAATGAGAAGGCCGGGCAGATCACCGAATACTTGGATCGTTATCGCGGCGAGGGCATCCAGCATATTGCGATGGGCTCCACGAATTTGTATGACACGGTCGATGCGCTGGAGCTCGCGGGCGTGAAGCTTCTGCAAACCAGTGAAACGTACTACGAACTCTTGCCCCAACGCATTCCCGGGCATGGTGAAGATGTGGAAGGTCTGAAGTCGCGCAGTATCTTGGTTGATGGCAACAAGGATGAATTGCTGCTGCAAATCTTCAGCGAAAACCAACTCGGTCCGATCTTCTTCGAGTTCATTCAGCGCAAAGGCAATGAGGGGTTTGGTGAAGGCAATTTCAAAGCTCTTTTCGAAACCATGGAGCTCGATCAGATCAAGCGTGGCGCTTTGAAGGCGTAAAGCCATGGCTGTCAAACCCGTGATCTACGGCCAATCTGAACGCCCACCGCGTGGCGACTACACCCGGGCGCGCGCGGATTACACCTGCGATCAAGATTTTGCGGCCTACACCGAAGCAGACCACGACACTTGGCGCAAGCTCTATGCGCGGCAATCAGCATTGCTACCAGGCTTGGCTGCGCAAAGCTTCATGGATTTGCTGCCCCAGCTCGATGCCGCGCAAGGTATTCCGCGTTTTGAGGATATCAATGCGCGGCTCTTGCCGGCCACAGGCTGGCAACTCGTGGGTGTGCCGGGGCTGATTCCCGAAGTGCCGTTTTTCACATTGCTGGCTAGTCAAAAATTCCCCGTGACCGACTGGATTCGCACGCCGCAAGAGATGGACTATGTGGTTGAGCCCGACGTGTTCCACGACTTGTTTGGCCATGTGCCACTGCTCTTCGATGCCACCTATGCCAACTACATCCAAGCGTATGGCCAAGCGGCCTTGAAGGCGAATGCATTGGAGCGCAGCCGTTCGGATTGCGCCTATGCGGTAGAGCATTTGGCGCGGCTGTATTGGTACACGATTGAGTTTGGCCTTTTGCGCGAGTGCGGCAGCATCAGGGCCTATGGCGCGGGCAACTTGAGCAGCCCGGGAGAGCTGCCGCACAGTGTCAATTCACCCGCATCGCAGCGCTTACCGCTAAACGGTGTACCGGAGCTGCTCAATTGCATGGCCTCTAGCTACAAGATTGACAGCTATCAATCGCAGTATTTCGTGATTGAGAGTTTCGCTGCCTTACTCGAATTGACTGAGCCGGATTTCACGCCACATTACCAGCAATTGGCTGCTGAGCGCGGCGAATCTACGGCTTCCATTGCGTGAGCGCTGCGAGGGTTTGATCCGTCAGGAGCTTGATGCGCTCAATCTGCTGCGCTGCGTCTTGCGGCCAGCCCGCGGTTTTGCAGGAATGCTCGAGCACCGAGCAAGCCTCTGACAAGGCCATCGCGCCCACATTCGATGCAGCGCCTTTGAGCGCGTGCGCACGCAACGAGAGCAGGGCGGCATCGGTCGTGCCCAAGCTGGCAAGGATGTCATCGCGCCGCCTGGGAGCATCCTGCACGAACAGCGCCATCACCTCGCGTGTCATGGTGCGCTCTTCATCATCAAAGTCCTTGAACTGCTCCAAGCGACTCCAATCCATCAATGGGGGCTCGGCAATGGCTAGAGTGTCATTTTCAACCTCATTTGGCTCGTTTGCCGGCATGGCATCTACGAAAAGTGCTACTGAATCAATAGCAATTTCGGGTTCCACATGGTCTGCCCGCGCATATTGCTCCAAGCTTTGCGCCAGCTCATCGATACGCAAAGGCTTGGGTAAAAAGCCAATCATGCCAGCCTCCAAGCAGCGCTGTCGATCTTCTTCCAGCACCGAGGCCGTGAGCGCAATGATGGGTGGCGCGGCCTTGCCATGCGACGCGATGATCGACCGTGCAGAGGCATAGCCATCCATCACCGGCATGTTCGCATCCATCAGCACCGCCGCGAACGGGCTGCCACCCGCTTGCAAGGAAGCGGCTACGCTGCTGGCAGCCTGCTGGCCGTCCATGACTGTCACGCACTCATAGCCGAGCTTGTTGAGCATGCTCACTGCGACTTTGAGGTTTACCGCATTGTCATCCGCCACCAGGATGCTCTGGCCTCTTTGCACCACGTTGGCTCGCGCTTGAGGCTGTGCAGAGGCTTTTGCCGCTGAGGCCCCGGTGGGCGCATACAAAATACGCGCCAGGATGTTGAACAGTTGCGCTTGGCGATAGGGTTTGAGCAAGCGCGCACGGAAATGCCGCGCATCGGCATCTTCGGGCAGGCTGCCCGGTGTGAGCAGCATAATCGGCATGTCGGGTTTGAGCCTGTGTAGGGTTTGGGCGAACATCAAGCCATCCATTTCGGGCATGTGCTTATCGCTCAGAATCACATCTGCATCGCGTACGCTGAGCCATTCCAGTGCTTTGGGCGCATGCTCAAAGCTCACCACATTCATCTTCCAGCGCTTGAGTTGCTTGGAAAGGATTTGCAGGTTCACTGGCATGTCGTCCACGATCAAGGCGAGCTTGGCCTCTAGGCTGGCTAACTCCAAGACGGACGTTTCTGAAGGATCAGGTGCATCGCTGAAATTCATGCGGGCGGTGAACCAGAAGGTTGA
>JBJTSL010000026.1:0-5582 GCA_046076625.1 Allobrachymonas sp. | reverse complement strand
TTGACCATTCAAGCTCCGCAAACTTCACGATGCGCTGGCGCATTTGCTCCGGGCTCCAGGCGCGTAGCTGGCTCACCTCATGCGGCGTCATCGGCTGCAGGCGCTTCATGGAGTCATCCCATTTCGCGCCCAAGTGCTCGTCAATGATTTTGTAGTCTTCCGTGAGGTGCACGCCTTGCTCGCGCGCTGCCTCTAGCGTGGCCGCCCCCCAGAGAATGCCGCCCGTGTCATCTTGCCCCAGACCTGTAAACATAAAGCCTTCACCTCCATCCGCCGTGCCGAGGCTTTGAAAGCCGCGATAAATCCAGGTGGGCATGGAGGCAATATCGCCTTCGCTGATATCAAAGGTCAATTTTTCTGGATTGAAACCCCAATGCAATTGCCATTTGCCGCGCGTGCAGATGAAGACTTCGGCAGTGAAATGCATGTGGGGCGGATTCGTCACGCCCGGACCCATGGCCACGCCGCCTACCTGAAAGCCATGCTTTTCGCGCAAGCTCACGGGTTGATTCGGGTTTTGAGACACGCCAGGACCGATCAGCGCGTAGTTTTTCTTCGGGCCACAGCCAGGGATGCGATAGTCAATAAATGCATCGGTGCTATAGCGCAAGCCATTCGCAGGAATGAAGCGCGCCTGCAGTTCCTCGCGGCTAAAAATCATAACAGAGGACATTTCATTACTCCTGATTCAATAGCACTCTATGCAATACTTTTGCCGGCTAGAGGCTGATATTGATTAAAAATCCAGTTCTTGAGAGCGTGAGCGAGTTGCACGGGTGCCTCGAGAGGAAGGAAATGCCCGCAGCGGCTAATCTCGCGCCATTGCGTACACGGCTGCGCCGCGACAAGTGCTTGCTGCCAAGCGCGGGGGCACAAGCGATCCTGCGCGCCGCTGACTGCGAGCACTGAGCCTTCAAACCCGTGCAGTGTTTGCAGTCCACTTGGTCGCATCGCCGCCCAAGCGAATTCTTGAAATGCACTGTGTCTGGGCGTTTGTAGCGCCATGTCAAACACCAATCGCTCATACTTTCGGCGCTTGGCTTCATGATGAAAGTACGCTGGCTTGACATGCTTGGCCACCACCGCGGGGCCGCGCTCCAGCCATAGCTTACGCAGAAAGGCGCTCTTGCGCTGCGATTGAGGGCTGGCCGGCTGGGCGTTGCTTGCAATCAATGCGATCCCTTGCAGGCGCTCACCTGCCAAACGTAGCATCTCGAGCGCAAACAGGCCCCCAAGTGAAAACCCCGCGACATAAAACTGCTGCGGCAAGCGCTTGAGCAACGCACCGAGCCATTGGGACCGGTCTTTCATGCCGTGATAGCTGGCGCACACGATCGTGACGTTGCATTTAAGCGCACGCTTGACGCGCGTGAAGATGCGTTCGTCACACAAGGTGCCGGGCAGAAGCAGGAGAATGGGGCGCTGAGTGACCATTAGGTACGGATTCGCTGGCTAGTGGCTGCATCGAACCAATACAAGCGATCGAGTGGCAATCGAATCCCCACCCGCTCGCCAAACTGATACTGCATCGACTTGTCGGTTTTGACGGTTAGCAGTTTGCCTTGCTGCTTGAAGCTCACCAAAGTTTCATCGCCGAGTAGTTCGCAAGTAAACACCTCGGCAGCGATATGACCGTCAGCTGGGCTGCACAGTGTCGCATCCTCCGCTCTGACGCCCAATATGGCGTCCCCTCTAGCGGGCGCCGGGATTTCACCCGAAACGGTGAGCCCACTCAGCGTGGTCAAACGCCCGCCTTCAGCCATACAAGGAAGCAAATTCATCGCAGGATTGCCAATAAACCCTGCGACAAATGCGTTGACAGGGTCGTTGTAGATGTCTTGCGGTTTGGCCAGTTGCTGAATCACGCCATCCTTCATCAGCGCGATGCGATGAGCCAAGGTCATGGCTTCTACTTGGTCATGCGTGACGTACACCGTCGTCACTTTCAATTCATGCGCAAGGTGCTTGATTTCTGCGCGCATGGCCACCCGCAGCAAGGCATCCAAGTTTGACAGAGGCTCATCCATCAAAAACACTTTGGGTGTGCGCACAATGCTACGTGCCAACGCGACCCGCTGGCGTTGCCCACCAGAAAGTTCACGAGGCATTCTGCCGAGGTAGGGCGTGAGTTCCACGCGGCGCGCAGCGACTTGGACTGCTGCATCAATATCGGCGGCTGAAAGCCCGCGAAGCTTGAGTGGATAGCCAATATTGCGCGCGACGTTCATGTGCGGGTACAGGCCATAGTTTTGAAACACCATGGCCACATCGCGCTGTTGCGTGGGCAGCTCATTGATGCGCTTACCGTCAAACTTGATGCTGCCGAAAGTCGGTTGCTCAAGCCCCGCGATCATTCGCATGATGGTGGTTTTGCCGCAACCACTGGGCCCAAGTAAAACCAAGAACTCTTGGTCCGCAATATCTAGGTCAACGCTCTTGACGACAGTTGTTTGACCAAAAGTCTTGGTCAGTTGCTCGATGTTAATGACGGTCATCGCACGCTTCCGGCGGTCAGTGATTGAATAAACTGGCGCTGCACCGCCATGGAGATGAGAAACATGGGGATCGTGATAATCATTCCTGTCGCAGCCATCAATTCCCACAGGTCACCGCGCTCGGTTCGAAATCCGATAAGTCCGATGGGCAGAGTCAGCGCATCTTGCTTACTTAAAATCAGCGCAAAAAGAAACTCATTCCAAGTCAGAGTAAAGCTGAATACGGCCGCGGTAATCACGCCAGGCAACGCGGCAGGGACGACGATTTCCCAAAGAACCCGAAGCGCAGATGCACCATCTACTTTTGCCGACTCTTCAATCTCGATAGGTACTGCGTCTATGAAGCCTTTGATCATCCACACCGCATAGGGCATCACGATGGATAAGTTCACCATGACTAACGCAGTCTTGGTATCGAGTAAGCCCAGCTGTTTGAACATCAAAAAGTAGGGTAGTACAACCAAGGCACCCGGAATGAACTGCGAAACAATCACGAGCAGAAACAAGCTGCGCTTGAAGGGAAAGTCAAACCGAGAGAATGAATATGCTGCCATCAACGCAAGAGGCACAGCAATCAGTACTGCGGCGGTTGCTACAACAAAGCTGTTGAATAGCTTGGCACCTAAATCCCACGGATGGGCAAACACTGTGCGAAAGTTCTCAAACGTTGGAGTGAACATCAGAGCGCGGTCTAGCGAGTACACATCACGCGGTACCTTAAACGCTGTCAGAACAATCCAAAAAATGGGAAGCAAAATTGCAGCAATCAAGACAAAGACCATCAGATCCTGCAACCACGCATTTGCACGTTCTTGCTTCGTTTGGATATAGCCCAATGGGATGGATGGCGTGGCGATGTCGGCAATAGTCATTTGGGTGTTCAACCTGATGCTCTTATGCGCCTCGTTTGTTTAACGCAAGACGAACGTAGAAGACCGCGCAAACCAACAACAGCGCGGTGAGAATGTACGCCGCTGCGGCTGCATAGCCCATGTCGTAATAGCTAAAAGCCGTGTGGTAGACGAAATACGCTAGCGTTAGTGTACTCGTTCCAGGACCACCGTTAGTCAATGTATAAATCGTGTCGAACGCTTTGAGTGCAAACACTGTTTTAAGGATGATGACGACCCCAATGACTGGCATAAGCTGAGGTAAAGTGATGTCTCGAAATGTGGCCCAACTTCCTGCTCCATCCACACGCGATGCTTCCAGAGTTTCTTTGGGAATGCTGGCCAAGCCACCTAGCATCACCAAGGTCATGTAAGGTGCCCAGTGCCACACATCGCTGGCCACCACAGCAATCATCGCGAGCGTGCTGTCGGCAAGCCAAACCTTTCCCGCCATCCAGGGCATGGCGATGGAAATCAAATACTGCGCAATCCCATACTCGGGGTTGAGAAAGAAACGAAATGAGATGCCAATCAAAGCAGGGCTCATGACAAACGGCAAAATCAACAAAACACGGGCAAAGGAATGAACTTTTCCTGCCTTTTGCAGAAGTAGTGCGAATCCCAGTGCGAACACTACCGTTACCGCAACGTCAGCGGTGACGAAAATGAATGTAGCCCATATCGACTCCAGAAATTCAGGATCGTCCGTGAGCAAGTACTTATAGTTGTCAAACCCAAGCCAAGCGCCTGGCTGCGTCGATTGCGCGAGCTTCCATGATCGAAAGCTCAATGCGAGGGAATAGATCAGCGGAAACCCTGCCATGGCCAAGACAACGATCAATGCCGGCGCCAACAGCGCGTACTTGAGCCATCTTTCTTGCATCTTAGGGAATCCGCCTTCTAGCTCTAGCTTTAAGCGCGAAGGATCCGACGAGCGCGGTTGGCTGCCTCGTCAAGAGCAGGCTTGACTTGCTGGCGTCCTGCCACGATATCGTTCATCGTTGCCTCCAATAAATCGCTCACCTGCGGCCATTGCTGGAATAGCGGCGTACCTTTTGCGCCGCGCAGGGCTTGCGCGCCGAACACATGCATCGCTTTAAAGCGCACGTTCACGTCTTGATTGAGCATGTTCGCTGTTTGCACCGACACAACTTCGTTCAGGCTCCGATCCAGCAAAACGCTCAGTTCGATTGCTGGATCGCCCAACCACGCAAGGAACTCCATTGCAGCTTCTTTTTTCTTGCTGTTTTTGTTGATACCGTAGAACCAAGAGTTGGTGTAAGTCGTGTTGTCCTTACCTGGGAAGCTCGGTAGGGGGGCGTAGCCTACTTGCTCGGGCTTGAGTGTGGATGTTTTGGCATCGGTCAAGCCAGCGTAACGCCACCACCAAACCGGAACCATGGCACTCTTGCCCTGGGCGACGGAGTTAACTGCATCTGTTTCGTTGAACGTCACGCTTCCGGGCGGGCAGATCTTGTGTTTCAGAAATAAGTCAACGTATTCTTGGGTAGCAGCGATTGCTGCTGGTGAGTTGAAGGCGGGCATACCTTTGGCATCCAATAGGTCACCGCCGCGTCCCCACAAATAGTTGAACCAAATCATCAGGTTTTGTCCGCTGGTTTTGCCGTAATACATGGCAACGCCTGAAAGATCTGTTTTGGCCTGAATGATTTTGCTGTGTTCGATCATTTCATCCCAGGTGTTTGGAGCTTTGAGGTTCAAGCGATCAAACACATCTTTGCGATAGAACATCAGTTGCACATGGCCGCGAATGGGCATCCCCAGAATGTTTTTGCCGTTACCGTTGCCATCGCGCGCTGCTCGCAGATGAGCAGCTGCGTACCGGCTCATATCAATTTTCTTCTCGTCCAGGCGTGCGTTAATGGGTTCAAAAAGGTTGTACAGGCTGGGTCCCCACACGTCCATCGCGGACAACACATCGTATTGGGCGCTTTGCGCGACAAGCTCCGCAGTGAGCTTCTCGCGTGTGCTTGCGAACGGCACGTATTGATACTTGACCTTGATGCCTGTCAGAGACTCAAACTCGGCCAGTTTGCGTTCATGCGCACTGAACTGCGGCGCAACGACGGTCAACAGATTCAGTTCTGTACCGGCATAAGGTTTGCCGGGCTTGAGTGGTGCCTTGCTTTGCGCCCAGGTGAGCGAAGGCATGGCAGAGGCAGTGGCCAAGGCGGCG
>JBJTSL010000025.1:0-2683 GCA_046076625.1 Allobrachymonas sp. | reverse complement strand
AAAAACAGCAGTTCGCCGTTATAGAATATGCGTTGAGTGCTATTGAATTTATAGTGACTTCGGTGCCTGAGCGGGCGGTAAAGCAAGCTACAATAGCGCTACGCGCAGCAATTTGCTTACCTTTGCTGCTGCAAGTGTGTTCTGGGCCACCTGCCCAACGTTTTCTCAAGCTCCGCCGTCGTGCCGACTGCCCCCCCTGGCTGA
Source organism: Allobrachymonas sp. (assembly GCA_046076625.1). Lineage (GTDB taxonomy): Bacteria > Pseudomonadota > Gammaproteobacteria > Burkholderiales > Burkholderiaceae_C > JANMDU01. The sequence goes on along the minus strand of JBJTSL010000025.1, from coordinate 2,479 downwards.
GCGGTCATACTTATCCACCGGCGAGCCAACGTGAACACTGGAGGCCGAATGGCCAAAGAAGATTTGATTGAAATGCAAGGCAAGGTGGATGAAATCTTGCCCGATATGCGCTACCGCGTCACCCTTGAAAAAGCCCACCAATTGATCGCCTACACAGGCGGCAAAATGCGCAAACACAGCATTCGCATTCTCGCGGGCGACAAAGTCACCGTGGAGATGTCGCCCTATGACCTGAGCAAAGGTCGCATCACCTTCCGCCATATCGAAAACCGCACGCCCCGTGTGAGCGCGCCCGCCGTCTCCGGCCGCCGCTGAAAACGCGGCTGCACCCCAGCGTCACATCCCACCACCTTCACCTCGTTTTCATAAATTCCCACCCCGTGCCCTGCTTTTTTGGGGTGCATTTTTTTCAGAAAGACTCATCATGAGCAACAAACTTTACGTCGGCAATCTGGCCTACAGCGTGCGCGACGAAGACCTGCAGCAGCAGTTCTCCTCTTTTGGCCAAGTGCAATCGGCCAAAGTGATGATGGAGCGCGACACCGGCCGCTCCAAAGGCTTCGGCTTTGTGGAAATGGCCAGCGCCGATGAAGCGCAAGCCGCGATTGCCGGCCTGCATGGCAAAGACATGGCAGGCCGCGCGCTCACCGTGAATGTGGCTCGCCCGATGGAAGCTCGCCCACCACGCTCAGGTGGCGGTGGCTACGGCGGTGGCGGTGGTCGCCGCTATTGATTGGCTGCATCTGCCCAAAAAAAGCTGCTTCGCCGTGAAGCGGTTTTTTTATGCCCGAATCGGCAGTTCGCCGGCATAGAATCTGCGCAGAATGCTACTAAATTAATAGCGTCTAGACGGTATTCACAGCGTCTGCTTGTAGCGCTCCAGCATCTGCTCCTGCGTTTCAAACACCGTGCCGGGGCTGACGCGGTCGGCCACTTGATCGCGCAGCATCTCGCCCATGCTGGGCATGCTGCTTCGCTCAATGTGTTTTTCAACATTCCACAAGTCTGATCGCATCAAGGCTTTGGCGCAATGCAAATAGCTGGCCTCCACGCCCACGCGGATCACAAGCTTGGGCACACGGGGCTTTCCGGTCAGTGTGTCTGTGCAGAAGGTGCGCAAGGCCTCATCTGCCGAAAGCTCGGCACGGCCATTGACGCGCAGCGTCTCATCCATGCCGGGCAGCATAAAGAGCAAGCCGATTTGCCCGGTGGCAATGATGTTTTGCAGCGAATCCAAGCGATTGTTGCCCGGTGAATCGGGGATCAGCAAAGTCTGATCATCCACCACCTTCACAAAACCCGCCTCGCCCCCGCGTGGCGACGCATCGGCCCGGCCCTGCGCGTCGTGCGTTGACACAACCACAAAAGGCGAGCGCCCAATGAAGCGCCGCGCATGCACATCCAGCGCAGGCAGCTCCTTCAGCGCGGAGCGCTCGCGTGTCGCGTCGTACAAGCTGCGCAGCTCGGTGAGGGTGGTGATGCGATTCATGGCTGCATCTTAGCGTGATGCGACGCTGCCCCAGCCTCGGCCCAACGCAAGAAGCTTCTCAGCAGAGCTGAAATCCTTGGCAAGTGAGCGCCCAGAGTGGCTATAGGGCTATAGTGAAGCTCTGCGCACGCACAATGCGCCCACGAAAGCTCCTATGGTCACCAAAAAACGCGCATCCCCGACTGACGCCCAGCCCGCAGCCGGCAACTTCGCCCTGATCACGGGCGCCTCCTCCGGCATTGGGCAGGAGCTGGCCAAACAGCTGGCGGCACTCGGCTTTGATGTGATTTTGGTGGCGCGCAGCGTGAACAAGCTGCAAGCGCTGGCCACAGAGCTTTCCAGGGAGTATGGCGTGCAAGCGCGGGTGGCAGCGGCTGATTTGACCCAACCTGCCTCGGTGTAAAATCTGGCCGCCTTGTCGCGCCAGCAGGGCTTGAACATCCGTGTGCTCATCAACTGTGCGGGCGTGCTCTATCAAGATGCTTTCTTGGAGATGGAATCAGCGCAGGTGCAGCAAATGATCGATCTGAACATCAGCGCGCTCACCGCCATGCTGCATGCCACGCTGCCGCTGCTCAAGCGCACCGTCGCTGAGCAGGGCGGCAAGGCGCATGTGCTCAATGTGGCTTCCATCGCTGCGTTTCAGCCGATTCCCATGCTGGCCGCCTATGCCGCGAGCAAAGCCTATGTGCTCTCGCTCTCTGAAGCGCTGGCCTAAGAGCTGCAAGGCAGCGGCGTGAGCGTCACGGCCCTGTGCCCCGGCATCACCGCCACGAATATGTTTGCCCAAGCCCAGTCTGCCAATGACAAGCTCAGCCAACTGCCGCGCTTATTGATTGCCGATGTGAAAGAAGTGGCCAGCAGCGCGCTGCAAGCCATGCTGCGCGGCGATGCGATTTGCGTGCCCGGCGCGGTGTATCAGATAGGCGCTTTAGCATCGCGCTCCGCGCCGAAATGGCTGGTGCGCAAAGTGGGCGGGCTGATGGGGCG
>JBJTSL010000024.1:0-4688 GCA_046076625.1 Allobrachymonas sp. | reverse complement strand
TGCGAATCAAGATATTGGTACGGTTGCTAACCCGCTGGCGCTCCATGCCAGCAGTTTCAACATGGGAAGCTTAAGTGGCGGCGTGAACCAGAACTTGATTTATCGGTAGATCCAAGTATTGTGTCCACAGGCGCGGTCGATATCTCAGCACCTGATATCAATCAAAGTGCTGGGAATGCGATTTCTTCCGTGTCATTCGCTGCAAGCGTAACGGGTGGTCTGGGCTTATTTGGTACGAATAACTTAGGCTCAATCACTGCGACTTCTGGTGCGGATATGGACATTCGCAATGGCGCTGCACCCTTGCAGGTGCGCAATTTGCAAGCGGGTGGTGCATCAGGCATTGCGCTAACGGCATCTGGCGCGGTGTCGCAAGCGGCGGGCGCAGCGCTACAAGCCAGCCAAGTCAGCCTAACAGGTGGCTCTTTGGGCTCTGGTGCTGCGCCGATTGAGGTGCAAACGCCCGGTGTGCGCTTCAATGCAACAGCTGGCGATGCCTATGTGCGCAACAACCAAAGCAGCGAGTTGATGGGCATGCAGGCAACGGGCACAGCAAGCTATGCATCGAGTGCCGATGTGCAGGTGGGGGGCAATGTCAGTGCAGCGAATGTGCTGATCAACACTTCAAATGCTTTGGATATTGGAAGCGCTAGCAATGCGGTGCAAGTTTTTGCGAACAGCTCGATCGATTTGCAGGGTTCGAATATCACGATTAAAGGCGGCACGAGCGCTGGGGCATCCGCCAAAGTCACGACCTTGGGCAGCCTGCGCGTGAACACCGCAGGCAACTTCGTCATGCGTGGCGGATCGCAAAGCAATACCTTTGCTGAGGTTTTCGCCGCTGGGCCTGTGACGGTGACAGCGGCTAGCAGCGTCTTGGTTGTCGGCGGTTCTGGGGTAGGTGCTTATGCACGGCTTGATCCCGTCTCCGGCTCGCTGCTGACCATCAACAGCAGTGCAGTTGATGTGCAAGGCGGCTCGGGCGCGGGCGCGTATGGCGCTATTGTGTCGGATGGCGATATCGTCATCAACGCCACGAGCTTGAGCTTAGCGGCGGGCGCGGGCTTAGATGCGGATGCTGTGGTGATTTCACAATTTGGCCGTATCAGTGCCCCCAATTCCTGCAATGGTTGCTTGGATTTGAGCAGCATGCCGTTGGGCAATGGCAGTACCGGCACGGGGCTGTACAGCGGCAGCCGGATTTTTGCGCAAAGCAACAACACCTCCATCTTGACCTCGCAGTTGCTGCAAATAGAAGCGCTGATTGAAGCGCTCATCTCGGAGCCTGAGCGCGAGAAAGACGAACGTGAGCAGCCTAGCATCGTAGTGGAAGGTCAAATTTGCCCTTGAGCGCATGAGTTTGTGATCGATGGGCATTTTGCCGCTAGGATGTTGGGATGAAAGAACCGACACCCCATCTTCTTGAATGCGACCACGCAGGATCGCAGCCCGGCATGCACCGCATGGCGTACTGGAGTCACGGGCTGCCGCATCATGCGCATGTGGTGGTGTGTGTGCATGGGTTGGCGCGGCAAGGGCGGGATTTTGATGTGTTGGCACAGCGTTTGGTGGGGGAGGATGGGCGGCGCTGCCGTGTAGTGGCCGTGGATGTGGTGGGTCGAGGCTTAAGCGATTGGCTGCCCGACCCCTCTTTGTATCAAGTGCCGCAGTATGCGGCTGATCTGCTGATGCTGCTGATGGCGCTCAAAGGGCAGGGCGCACAGACTGTGGATTGGGTCGGCACGAGCATGGGGGGCTTGATTGGCATTGCCGTGGCTGCACAAACCGTGCTCACACCTTCACTTGATATGTTTGCACCACGCAAACTGGTGCTCAATGACATCGGCCCTGTGGTGCAGTGGGCGGCGTTGCAGCGCATCAAAGACTATATTGGCGCAGATTCGCGCTTTGCGAGCGAGCAAGAGGCGATGGATGCGATGTGGAAAGTCTCCACCAGCTTTGGCCCGCACACCCCTGAACAATGGCGCGCTTTGTGCCTGCCGATGATTCGGAAAGACGGTAATCAGTTCAAGTTGCATTACGACCCGGCGATTGCGGTGCCTGTGCGCGCCACCACGCCAGAGACCGCTGCGCAAGCTGAAGCCATACTTTGGCAGCTGTATGACCAAATCAAGGCCGACACTTTGCTGATTCGCGGCAAAGAATCAGATTTGATCAGTGAAGCAACCGCCAAGCAAATGCAAGAGCGCGGCCCGAAAGTCAAACTGGTGGAATTTGCGGGCGTGGGCCATGCGCCGATGCTGGTGCAAACCGATCAGGTGGATGCCGTGGAGGCATTTCTTTTTCCTTGACTGCGTATGAAATCGGCAGATTTTGCGCAAATCGCCGCCGCTGAAAGCCTGGCGCCTGCCCTGACCGTGGCGGCACTGTCTTTCGCTGCCGATGATTTGGCACGTGATGGCCCTGCTGGCCAAGCGCTGAGCCGGGCAAGAGCGTTTGCCGAGCCCTTGATTGCGCATGAGCAACTTGATACCGGCGAGAATATTCTGGCGCATGCCGATGCGGTTGCCGCGATTTTGCGCAGCATCGGTGGCTCCGAAGCCATGCAAGCGGCCAGCTACCTCGTGTATGCCTGCGAGCACTTGAACAAGCCTGAGGAGGTGATCACCCGTGCGTTTGGTGCCAGCTATGCCACGCTGGCGCTGGAGACCACACGGCTGGTGGGTATTCAACGCCAAGCCCGCGCGGCCTCCTTGTCAACCCAAATCAGCCCGGGCGCGGCAAGCCAGACAGAGAACATCCGCAAGATGCTGCTCGCTTTCTCGCGTGATTTGCGGGTGGTGATGCTGCGACTAGCCTCTCGTCTGCAGACACTGCGACACTATGCGGCGGTCAAAGCCCTTGTGCCCAGCTCCATTGCAGCAGAGTCTTTGCAAGTGTTTGCGCCGCTAGCCAACCGTTTGGGTATCTGGCAAATCAAGTGGGAGATGGAGGATTTGGCCTTCCGCTTTCTCGAGCCGGACACGTACAAGACCATCGCCAAGCAACTGCAAGACAAACGTGTGGAGCGGGAAGAGGGTATGGAGCGGTTGCGCCAAAGCTTGCAGGAAGATTTATCCACGCAGGGCTTAGTGGCCACCGTGCAAGGCAGGCCCAAGCATATCTACAGCATCGTGAAGAAGATGCGCGGCAAAAATTTGAGCTTTGACCAAGTGCTGGATGTGCGGGCGATGCGTGTGATCGTCCCCGATGTGGCAGCCTGCTATGCCGCACTCTCTCGCGTGCATGAGGTGTATACGCCAATTGAGCATGAGTTTGACGACTACATCGCCAAGCCCAAAGCCAATGGCTACCAAAGCTTGCATACGGTGGTGCGCGATACGTCAGGGCGTCCGGTGGAAATTCAAATTCGCACCGAGGCCATGCACCAGCATGCCGAGACTGGTGTGGCCGCGCATTGGGCCTACAAAGAAGCAGGCAGCAAGGGCTATTCGGGCGTGAGCGCCAGCAGCGCGTATGACGTAAAAATCGCTGTTTTGCGCCAGCTTTTGGCTTGGCAGCAAGATGTCTCGGGCGATGTTGCGCAGACCCATCTGTTGGACGACCGTATCTACGTGCTCACGCCCGATGCCGCGATTGTGGATTTGCCGCGCGGCGCAACGCCAGTGGATTTTGCGTATGCTGTGCACACCAATTTGGGCCACCGCTGCCGGGGAGCGCGGGTGGACGGGCAACTCGTCACGCTGAACACGCCCTTAGTCAATGGCCAAAGGGTGGAGATCACGGCCGCCAAAGATGGCGGGCCATCGCGCGATTGGCTCAACCCAGATCTGCATTTTCTGGTCAGCCCGCGCGCCAAAGCGAAGGTGCGCGCTTGGTTCAACGCACTGCAGTTGGAAGAAACGATTGCACGAGGGCGCGAAGCAGTGGAGAAGCTGTTGCAGCGCGAAGGCAAAACGGCGCTCAAGCTCGATGATTTGGCCGCGCAGCTTGGCTTCAAAACCGCAGAAGCCTTATTTGAAGTGGTGGGCAAGGACGAGTTTTCCCTGCGCACGATTGAGCAGTTCCTGCGGCCTTCTGCTGCGCCCGTGGAGACGGAGGGCGCGCAGATTCTGCTCAAAAAGCCGCGTGCGCTTGAGAAGGCCGTCGCGAAGGGCAATGTGCTGGTCGTTGGTGTGGACAGTTTGCTCACGCAATTGGCTAAATGCTGCAAACCCGCGCCGCCCGATGCGATCGTGGGCTACGTCACACGCGGCAAAGGCGTGAGCATCCACCGCGCAGGCTGTACCACGCTGCGCCAATTGGTGGCCAAAGAAGGCGAGCGCTTGGTCGAGGTGACTTGGGGTGCTCCAAAATCGGGGACGAGTTACGCGGTGGATATCCGTGTGAGCGCCATGGAGCGCTCTGGGCTGCTGCGCGATGTGAGCGAGTTGCTCTCTAAAGAAAAAATCCCCGTGCGGCATTTGCAGCAGCAAGTGATGCGCAAAGGAGGGGGCTCATTGCTGTGGATCAACCTGACGGTGGAAGTGCCAGAGGCGGGAGCGCTGCAAAAATTGCTGTCCGCGCTCACACAATTGCAAGGTGTAGAGCGCGCTGTGCGTCAGTAGACCCTATAAAAATAATAGCAAACTATGCAGATTGCATGCCGGCGAAGTACCGAAATTACGCTGAAAATACTGTTACGGCGCTTCCCGCCTTCAGGCGGGAAAGAGAATCACATCACGGAT
>JBJTSL010000023.1:0-2710 GCA_046076625.1 Allobrachymonas sp. | reverse complement strand
GCCTGCAATGCCAGCGAAAAAGCCCGAAATAATAAAGGCCAAATAGCGTACGCGCTGGGTGTTGTAGCCCACGAATTCCACGCGCTCAGGGTTGTCGCGCACGGCATTGAGAATGCGACCCAGTGGCGTGCGCGTGAAGGCAAACATCAGCGCCACGCAGATGAAGGTATACACCGCAATCAAGTAATACACCTGAATCGCAGGGCCAAAGGTGACGCCCATGAAGCCCTGCCCAATCACGCGATTGCTCGATACGCCAGCCTCACCCCCGAAAAACTCCGAGAACATCAACGACATCGCAAATACCAGCTCGGCCATGCCCAAAGTAATCATGGCAAAGGGAGTCCCAGCTTTTTTGGTGGTCACATAACCAAACAACACGGCAAAAAAGATGCCCGCCAAGCCGCCAACGATAGGCACTAAACTCACCGGCAGCGGAAAACCGCCCGCCGCCATATTCAGCGCATGGATCGCCATATAAGAGCCCAAGCCGGTGTAGACCGCATGGCCAAAGCTACACATGCCGCCTTGACCCAGCAGCATGTTGTAAGACAGGCAGGCAATGATGGCAATGCCCATCTGTGCGAGCATCATGGTCGAAAGCCCGCTGGTGAACACCATCGGCGCAAAAATCAAGACCAGAGCAAACAAGCTCCAGACCACGATGCGCCCCACGTTGTAGGGCTTGAATTCGTAATGTGTTTTGCTCATGATCAACCCTCCCGCGTCCCGAGCAGACCCTTAGGCCGGAAGATCAAAATCAGCACCAAGAAGAGATAGGGCAAGATAGGAGCGATTTGAGAAATGGTGAGTTTCATTACAGAGTTGTTCTTCGCTGCATCAGACAGTTGCATGCCAAGTTGTTGCGCTACGCTCACAACTGAATAGTCAAACGCCACGGCAAAGGTCTGAATCACGCCAATCAAAATCGACGCGAGGAATGCGCCTGAGAGCGAGCCCATGCCACCAACCACGACGACGACGAAGATCACTGAGCCTACTGCTGCTGCCATTGCAGGCTCCGTCACAAAAGTGCTGCCACCAATCACGCCCGCCAAGCCTGCCAGAGCCGCGCCTGCGCCAAAAACCATCATCAGCACGCGCGGTACGTTATGCCCCAACGCCTCCACCGTCTCAGGATGCGTGAGCGAAGCTTGAATCACGAGGCCAATGCGTGTGCGCGTGAGCAGCAGCCAAACGGCCAGCAACATCACCAAGGCAACGAGCATCATGAATCCACGCGTGGCTGGAAAGAGCGAGCAGACAATACGCACGCTGCTATCGGCTGCCGTACACAACTCAGACCCTGCGCGCCCCCAAACAAAGCTCATGCCTTCTTTGCTGTGATTAATCAGCGTGAACAAAGAATCACGCAGCACCTCAGGCGGCTTGAAATCCACCGCTGATCGCCCCCATACGAGTTGCACCAGCTCCAAAATGATGTACGACAAGCCAAAGGTAATCAACAGCTCTGGCACATGGCCAAACTGATGCACACGGCGCAGCGCATATTTTTCAAACAATGCACCGAGACCGCCCACGACCAAAGGCGCAATGATCAAGGCGGGCCAAAAGCCAACGATGCCGGTGACGGTGTAGCCCACATAGGCGCCAATCATGTAAAACGAAGCGTGCGCAAAATTGAGCACACCCATCATACTGAATATCAGCGTGAGGCCAGAGCTGAGCAAAAACAGCAGCAGCCCGTAGCTCAGACCATTGAGCATGGAGATGATGAAGAATTCCATGGTGAGTTGATTGATTATGGGAAAACACGCATCTCAAAAAGACATTGACTTCGCAGTGAAACACTGCGAAGTCAATTCATTGAGCATCGCCTCAAAACGCGTCGTTTAAGGACGCTTCATCTGGCAGCTGGTTGGCGTGCTGGCCACATAGGCTGGGAAATCCTGAATCGGTGCCAAGGTCATGTTGGTTTTCTCGGCGGTATTCGGGAATTTGCCACCGGCTTTTTGCCACACGGTCATTTGCAGTGGCTGCTGGAGCTGGTGATCGGCGCGGCGCAGTTCAACATCGCCGTTCCAATTCTTGAACTTCATGCCTGACATGACGGCTGCAACTTGCGCTGGCTCGGTCGACTTGGCTCGCGCCATGGCGACAGACAGGGCATTGTAGACCGTGGCGATTTGGCCGGTGTACATGTCGTCACTGAACTTGGCCTTAAACTCGTTCTGCCAATTGCCCATTTCGCCAGCGAAGTTGTAATGCAAGATAGCGATCTGCTTGACCTTGCCTTCCATGGTGCTGCCCAAGGCGGTTGGCGTGCCGGTGACGCCGGTGTAGTAGGTGTAGAACTTGCCGGTGTAGCCGCCTTCGTTGGCTGCTTTGACGAGCAGGGCCAAGTCAGAGCCCCAATTGCCGGTGATCACGGTATCAGCGCCAGAGGCTTTGATCTTGGCGATATACGGTGCGAAATCACGCACTTGCGCGAGTGGGTGCAACTCTTCGCCAACGAACTTCACGTCTGGGCGCTTGCGAGCCATCACCTCTTTGGCGAACTTAGCGACTTGATGACCATGCGAATAGTTTTGGTTGAGCAGATACACGCTCTTCACGCTCGTATCGCTCTTCAAGTTCTCCACCAGTGCTTCCATCTTCATGGAGGTGTCTGCATCAAACCGGAAATGCCAGTAGCTGCACTTGCTGTTGGTGAAATCTGGATCCACGGCAGCGTAGTTCAGGAACAAAA
>JBJTSL010000022.1:0-4116 GCA_046076625.1 Allobrachymonas sp. | reverse complement strand
AATCTTTGTTGGCTGCCGCGGCGGCGGGTAGCCTACCCAATTTGGCTAGCGCCTCCACCTCCCTCAAGATGATGATTCCAGCCAACCCCGGTGGCGGCTGGGACGGGACGGGTCGCGCTTTGGGCAGAGCATTTACCGAAGCCAAGGTGTTTGACTCGGTGCAGTTTGAGAACAAGGGCGGTGCTGCAGGCGCCATTGGTTTGGCGCAATTTGTCAACAGCGCCAAGGGCGACCCCAATGCCATGATCATGATGGGCGCAGTGATGCTGGGCGGCATCATCACTGGCAAGCCGCCCGTGAACATCACCCAATGCACGCCGGTGGCTCGCTTGACCAGTGAATTCAACGTGTTCGTCGTGCCTGCGAATTCGCCCTTCAAGAACATGAAGGATGTGGCCGAGGCGATGAAGAAAGACCCCGGCAGCGTGAAGGTGGGTGGTGGTTCGCGAGGCTCCACAGAGCACATTGCCTCCAGCATGATGGCGCGGGCGATCGGCGTGGATCCGAAGAAGGTCAACTATGTGCCTTTCCGCGGCGGCGGCGAAGCCGTGGCGGCCATCATTGGCGGGAATGTGAGCTTGGGTGGCTCGGGCTACAGCGAGTTCGCCGAGCACATCAAATCCGGCAAGATGCGCGCGATTGGTGTGACCAGCGAGAAGCGCTTGAAGGGCATTGATGTGCCCACACTCAAAGAGCAGGGCATTGATGTGGTGCTGGGCAACTGGCGCGGCATCTATGGCGCACCCGGCATCACGCCGGCGCAGCAGGATGCCTTGGTCAAGGCCGTGGTGGCTGCCACCAAGACGAAATTCTGGGAAGGCGAGCTGGAGAAAAACGCCTGGACACCCGCCGTACTCACTGGCAAAGCTTTTGGTGATTTCGTGGACAACGACTTCGCCAATTTGCGCGGCACGATGTATCAAGCTGGCATGCTCTGATCATGGCTGCGCAGCGCACAGAAATCGCCGTGGGCGCAGGCTGCCTCGTTCTGGGGGCGGTGCTGGCCTGGGGGGCGACAGGCATCTCTTCCGAGGCGGGCTATGCCGGCGTGGGCCCCAATTTCCTGCCTTGGGTGGTGTCGCTGGCTTTGCTGGCTTGCGGGGTTTTACTCTTGATGCAATCCGTCACTGGCGGATTTCGTGGGCGCGATGAGCCTGAGGGTGCAGCCAAGGGGGATTGGTGGTCGTTTGCATGGATCAGCGCTGCCTTACTGCTGAACGCCTTACTCATTACGCGCATTGGTTTTATTACAAGCTGCACGCTGGCCTTTGTGATCGCTGTGCGCGGCTTTCATCTCTCGCAAGGAAAACCACGCGCCAGCGTGTCAGCTTGGGTGAAAGACGCTTTGGTGGGCGCTGCGATCAGTGCGCCGGTGTTTTGGCTGTTCACCAAAGTGCTGGGCGTGAGTTTGCCGGGGCTCACTTCGACCGGTTGGTTTTAATCCGTCATCCTAGAAAACATACAACATGGATATCTTCAACGCCCTGATGGCTGGCTTTGCCACCGCCATCACGCCCATGAATTTGCTCTGGGCCTTTCTCGGCTGCGTGATCGGCACGGCTGTGGGTGTGTTGCCCGGCCTAGGCCCAGCGGTGGTGGTGGCGATGCTGCTACCGATCACTTCGCAAGTGGATGTCACAGCTTCCATGATTTTCTTTGCCGGCATCTATTACGGCGCGATGTATGGCGGCTCGACCACCTCGATTTTGATGAACACGCCGGGTGAAGCCGGCTCGCTGATTACCGCGATGGAAGGCAACAAAATGGCCAAGAGCGGGCGCGCAGGCGCGGCGCTGGCAACGGCGGCGATTGGCTCTTTCGTGGCCGGCACGATTGCCACCGTGGTGGTCACGATTGCTGCGCCCTTCATTGCTGAGCATGCGGTGAAACTTGGGCCGCCAGAGTATTTCTTGCTGATGGTGCTCTCGTTTTGCGCGGTGAGCGCGGTGCTTGGCGGCAGTGTGCTGCGAGGTGTGGTGGCGCTCTTTATTGGCTTGGCCATGGGCCTGGTGGGTCTCGATCAGATTTCCGGCCAGCCGCGCTACACCGCTGGCTTGCCCGAGATGCTGGATGGGGTGGAGATCGTGCTCGTGGCGGTGGGCTTGTTTGCGATTGGCGAGGCGCTGTATTTGGCGCTCTATCAAGGCAAAGAAGTAGAAACGCAAAACCCGATGAGCAGGGTGCATATGACGGGACAGGAGTGGAAGCGCTCCCGGCCGGCATGGTTGCGTGGCTCGGCCATTGGCATTCCCTTTGGCACGATTCCCGCGGGTGGCAGCGAGATTCCGACCTTTCTTTCCTATGCCGCTGAGAAAAAACTCGCGAAGAATCCGGACGAATTCGGTCAAGGTGCGATTGAAGGCGTGGCTGGGCCAGAAGCTGCCAACAATGCGGCAATTACCGCTACGCTGATTCCTTTGCTGACGCTTGGCATTCCCACGTCGAACACCACTGCCGTGCTCATGGGTGCATTCCAAAGCTATGGCATTCAGCCCGGCCCGCAATTGTTTTCCAGCTCAGCAACTTTGGTCTGGGCGCTGATTGCCTCGCTGTACATCGGCAATGTGATGCTGCTGATTTTGAATTTGCCCCTCGTGGGCTTGTGGGTGAAATTGCTCAAAATCCCGAAAGCGCATTTGTATGCCGGCATTTTGATTTTCGCCACGGTGGGCGTCTATGGGATGCGCCAAAGCGCGTTTGATCTGGTCTTGCTCTGGGGCATCGGCCTGCTAGGTCTGATGATGCGCCGCTTCGATTTTCCGACCGCACCGGTGGTGATTGGCTTGATTCTTGGACCACTGGCCGAGGCGCAGATGCGCAATGCGCTGTCAATTGGTGAAGGCAAATGGACTGTGTTTCTGGAGCGCTCGGGCTCTTTGTTTTTGCTGTGCGTGATTGTGGCTGTGTTGCTGTTGCCACGATTGTTGAAGAAGCGGCAAGCATAGAATCTGACTGCACAAGAGCGCTTGATCGCAGGCAGCTTTTGCTTCCAAAATGAAGTCAGCGCTTCAAGCGATACGGTTCTTCAAACTCACGGAAATCATCTTCCACGAGCGCATCCGCAATCCAGTCTTTCACGCCCGGAGCATTGCGGATTGCTTCAATATAAGTTTTGATCGCAGGCTTGCTCGTGAGATCATAGGTATGAAAACGCATACACACTGGCGCGTAGAAGGCATCGGCAATGGTGAAGCGGCTGCCGAAGAGATACGGTCCGCCATGGGTTTGTAGCAACTCACCCCACAGCGTTTCAATACGCCGCACATCGGCGGCGGCTGCGGGCTTGTCTCTCAGCACCAGAGCACCCACCTCTGGCAGATGAGCCTCAATATTCATCATGCAAGCGCCACGCAAATTCGTGAAGCCGCTGTGCATTTCAGCGCAGATGCTGCGGGCGCGAGCGCGCTGAGCTTTGTCTGCCGGCCAGAGCTGCTTTTCAGGATAAGTTTCAGCCACGTATTCTGCAATCGCCAAAGTATCCCAAATGGTGAGCGAGCCATCGACCAGCACAGGCACTTTGCCTACCGGGCTGATCTTCTCAATCGCATTTTTAAAGTCAGAGCCCGCATCCATGCTGTCAAAGCGCAGCTTGATTTCTTCAAACGCGATGCCCGCATTTTTTAGCATCACACAAGGGCGCATGCTCCAAGAGGAATAGTTTTTGTTGCCGATGTAGAGTTTCATGTTGAATCCTTTCGGCTCACACTATCGCACGGCACAAGCCGGGTATTGATGCGAATTGAACGTGTTTTTGATGAGGTGGAGGTATGCGCGTTAGCGCGAAGCATGCTTTCTGAATGCATCCAAGCGGTTGGCTGGTTGCAAATAGCGCGGAGCAATGGCGTGAATGCTGCTGGCCTGGATACCCAAGTCATTCAGGCCGGGCAGGCTGCCGCTGGCCACATTGGGCACTTGCATCGACGCCAAATTGTCGCGGCTCATCAGTGTGGGGCCGGGAAGTTTTTCCATGACGAGGGCTTGGCAGCGCGCCAGTACCTTGGGCAGCGCAATGATCGTGCGCTGCGCGCCGACACATTGGCCAGCGAGCGAGACGAGTTGGCGCAGCGAAAGTGTTTCAGGGCCTGCCAATTCATAGGTTTTTACAGGCGATTTGAC
>JBJTSL010000021.1:0-3095 GCA_046076625.1 Allobrachymonas sp. | reverse complement strand
ATTTTCACTAGTACAGCCTGACCCTTACGTTCTCTTTCTGATGTAAACTAAACGAAGCCTTTCGCTGGTCGGGCACGGCCAACCATGTAATCATCGCTACAAATGGTGGGAGCTCGTCGCTTGCGGCACAGAGCGCCTCACGCAGAAAGGCCTCGGCTTTTTCGGGCACGTCACGCAGCAGGCGAGCGGGTGGTGCGAAACTTATTCCAAACCCGCCAGCCAAGCAGCAACCCAATAATCAAAGCATAAACATACACCTCAGCAAAATCATTCTTCCCCTCGCGCATCGAAAAGAAATGCAAGTCGCCTAAGCCAGCGATCACGTAGACCAGCTTGTGCAGCTTTTGCCAGCGCTTAGCCCCCAGAGCTTTGATGGCGCGGTTAAACGGTGTGAAGGCCAGCGGAGTGAGCAGCACAAAAGCAGCGAAGCCGACGAGGATGAAGGAGCGCTTGGGGATGTCTGCAATGATGTCGGTCAAGATGAAGCTCATGTCAAACCAGCTGTAGGCCAGCAGGTGGAGCGCGGCGTAGAAATACGTGAAAAGGCCGAGCATGCGGCGAAGGCGGGCGAGCTGGGGTGCATGGCTCATCACGCGCAGAGGCGTGATGAGCAACACGAGGCAGAGCATGCGCAGCGTCACAATCACCCGCGAAGCGGGTGATGTGTTCTGTGTTTGTTTTAAGAATGTTTGCGATAAAAAGCCAAGCTGGCCTGCACCACTTCCTTTGGTGCCTGAATCTGTGGCCAGTGCCCCATGGTGGGCAGGCTCACCACATCGGCTGCCGGCGCATGGCGCAAAAATGCGCGCATCATATGCGCGCCGGAGTTCCGGTCTGCAGCGCCGTTGATGAAGCGCAGCGGCACGCGGCTTTGAAGTAAAGCGCCCACGAGCCTATTACCAATCGCCTTGCGTTCTTGCCAACACGCACCTACCCGATGCGTTATCGCTTGGCCCTCGCCATAGCGCAGCAGCTGCCAAAAATCATCGAGCACATCTGCTGTGGGTGCTGCATCTTGCCCTTGATAAATGCCCGCGATGGTTTTCACAAACCTTTCCTTCGAAACCCGCGGCCCCAGCCATGCGCCCAAGCGTGTCACGAGTAGCCGCTGAATCAAGCGTGGTTGATAGGCCTCGGGGCATACACCGCCATTGAGCAAAATGATCGATGCGAACTTGGGCAGCCCTGTTGTCTCTCGCCGCTGCGCCAGCATCTCTTGCACCACACTCACACCCAGATCATGGCCCATCACATGGCAGCGAGAAATGCCAAGCTGCTTGAGTAAGGCGTCATGCATGCGCGCATGCTCGGCCAAGCTGTAGTTGCCCTGCATGGGTTTACTCGAAAAGCCGAGGCCCAGCATGTCGGGCGCAATCAAGGTGAAGTGGGCAGCCAAGTCGTTCCAAATCGCATGCCAGTCATACGATCCCACCGGATAACCATGCACCAGCAGCAGCGCTGGCCCCGAACCCGCGATGCGGTAAAACACGCGCTCGCCGTGCCAATCCGTCCATTGGCCGCCCTGCTGCCAGGCCTGCAAGCGAGGAGACAAGTCCGCGCTCATGCCAGTGTCGCCCGCAGCAAGCCGGCCACCAGCGCCAACAAGCAGAGCACGCTCACGCCGTGCGCGATCTGGCGCAGCAGCAATTGTCGGCTCAACATCGCTGCGCTGTGCAGCACCCTTGCGCCCACAAACACGGCGGCGACCCACACCAGCGCTTGCGCACCCGGGCGATGCAGCTCGAGCACCAAAAGCAGCAAGCCAAAGGGCATGCTTTGCTCAAGTGTATTGCCATGTGCGCGCATGGCCACCAACAGTTCTTTGTGGCCACCATCGCTAAAGCTCACGCGATGGCGGATGCGAAGCCGCGAAATGTGTAGCGACAACGCGGTGATGAGCAGCGCCAATGCGGCGCAGGTGAGGGCTGAAATACTGGGCATATTGATTCCTATGAATTAGACTTACACTGTAAGGATAGCACAATCGCTGCTGTTCATCCAGTTACGCAGTTTCATGCCCCGCTCACCATCCGCCACCCAAGCCAGTGCTTCGGCCGCTTTGCGCGCTCCGCTCACGCGTGAGCGCATCGAAAGCGCGGCACTCGCGCTGATCGAAGAACTAGGAATCGAGGGCTTTAGCAGCCGCAAACTCGGCCAACGCCTGGGCTGCGAGGCAATGAGCCTGTATCACCATTTCTCAAGCAAAGCGGTGTTGCTCGACGCGCTGGTCGACCGTACACTGGCCAGCATTCCCATCCCAGCGCGCGAGCTACCTCCTGGCGAGCGCATCCGCAGCTTGGCGCAGGCGTGGCGGGCGATGGCGCGTCAGCAGCCTCGCTTTTACCTGTGGATGGGGATGCAACGCTGGAACTCGGCCACGGGTGTTCATTTCTTGGCCGAAGTGCTCGATTGCTTCTATGCGGCGGGTCTGCCCACCGAGGCAGCCGCACGCGGCTTTCATGTTGTGGGCTATTACGTGTTGGGCGCCACCATGGAAGAAACCAGCGGCGATGACGAGGCCACATCCGCCGTGATGCCACTGCCTGATAGCGACGTGCAGCGCCTTTATCCGCAGGTGGCTCAGGCGGGGGCGTATTTCACTGCCGACCAGTTTGACGAAACCTTCGAGCGCGGCCTCAGTATTCTGCTGCGTGGTTTGGGGATTGAATCAACTCGGAATTAAGCCGATTGAAGCAAATGCCCGGGCTAGCGTCCTCAGCCTAAGAAGCAGGCGAACGGAACTGATGCCAAACCCGCCAGCCAAGAAGGCTGCCGAGAATCGCTGCATACACATACACCTCAGTGAAGTTATTTTTCCCCGCGCGCATCCAGAAAAAATGCAGCACGGCGAGGATGGCGATAGCGTAGACCGATTTGTGGAGCAGTTGCCAGCGCTTGGCGCCTAGGGTTTTGATGGCTCGGTTGAATGAGGTGAGGGCGAGCGGTGTGAGCAATAGAACAGCGAGGAAGCCGACCAAAATGAAGGGGCGTTTGGGGATGTCTTCAATGATGTCTGCGAGGATGAAGCCCATATCGAACCAACTGTAGGCGAGCAGATGGAGGACGGCGTAGAAATACACGAAGAGGCCGAGCAT
>JBJTSL010000020.1:0-9400 GCA_046076625.1 Allobrachymonas sp. | reverse complement strand
CTGGACGATCACATCAAGCAGCGGATAAATGCCTTTGGCCAAGCCCAGTTCGCGCAGCGCGGCAATCGTGGCTAGGCCATGGCCAGTTTGCAAGAGCTTAAGCATTTCATCGAACATGCGGCTTTGCGGCACGTCAGCAAGCAAGCTGCGCATCTCGGTCAAAGGCTTGGCAGTTTTCGGCTCGATCTTGAAGCCACTGGCCGCAAGCTTTGCTGCAAAGCGCACGGCGCGGATGATGCGCACCGGGTCTTCGCGGTAGCGCTCGGCCGGCTCGCCAATCATCTTGATGCGCTTTTTGCGAATGTCGTCGATGCCTTTGTGATAGTCCACCACGATCTGCGTTTCGGGGTCGTAACACATCGCATTGATCGTGAAATCGCGCCGTGCCGCATCTTCATGCTGCGTGCCCCAAACGTTGTCGCGCAGCACTCGCCCGCTGGCATCCACGGCATGCTGCATGCCTGCTAGTGCGGCCTTCGATGTTTTCTCATTGCCACTCACCTGCTCTGCATCCGCGCTTTCTAAAAACGCGCGAAAGGTGGTCACTTCAATCACCTCATGTTCGCGCCCCCGCCCATACACCACATGCACGATGCGAAAGCGTCGGCCGATGATGAAGGCACGCTTGAACAGGCGCTTGACTTCTTCAGGCTCCGCATTGGTAGCCACATCAAAATCTTTCGGCCGCAAGCCCAGCAGCAAATCGCGCACTGCGCCGCCGACGATGAAAGCCTCGTAACCTGCATCCTTCAGAGTAGTGATAACTTCCCAGGCTTTGGCATCGACCAAATCACGGTTGATGCCGTGATCGGCTTGCGCAATATCCACGCGCTTGCCGAATTTGGACAGCTTTTTAGCGGGGATGAGTTTTTCGATGAATTTTTTGATCATTGGAACAAGTCCAGAATTTTCCAACCGCGCTCGGTGGCCAAGGCGCGCAAACGGGGATCGGGGTTGGTGGCCACGGGCTCGGTGACGTGTTCCAGCAAGGGCAGGTCGTTCATGCTGTCGGAATAAAAAGTGCTGTGCGTCACATCAGCCCACGTCTTACCCCGCTCAGAGAGCCATTGTCTCACGCGCTCCACCTTGCCTTCTTTGAAGCTGGGTGTGCCCCTCCAGCGCCCGGTGTACCAACCATCTGAGCCGGTTTCAAGCTGGACGGCAATCAAATGCTCAATGCCAAAGCGTTTGGCAATCGGCTCAGTCACGAATTCATTGGTGGCAGTGACGAGAATGATCTCGTCGCCTGCCGCACGGTGCTTTTCCAGCAAGTCCAATGCAGGCTTTCTAATGCTTTTTTCGATGATTGCCGGCATGAAATCTGCGCGAAGTGCTATGGATTTTATAGCACCATGCTCGCGCATCGCTTCCGTGGCAAACATCAAGTACTCTTCCGGGTTGAGTTTACCGATTTTGTAGTTTTCATAAAACGCATCATTGCGCGCCTTGAACACCACCGCATCACGCCAGCCGCGCTGTACGGTGTATTCGCCCCATGCATGATCGCTGTCACTCGGCAGCAGGGTGTGGTCTAAGTCAAAAAGAGCAAGTTTCATGGGGAGAATTTTTATACAACAAATTAGTTTTTGTTGTAGAGCCAAAAGGTCAAACTGACTCCAACATGCTCTTGATCAGCGGAATCGTGATGGCGCGCTTGGTGGCCAGCGAATAGCCGTCGAGCTGTTGCAAGAGCTGCATGAGAGAGTTGAGGTCGCGCGAGAAGCGGGCAAGGATGAAATCCATCACCTCGTCGCTGAGGAAGATGCCACGTGCATCGCCTTCTTGGCGCAAGACAGCGCGGCGCTCGGCTTCCGTCAATACTTGCAGGGCAAACACATGACCCCAGCCCAGCCGTGATCGCAAGTCGTCGCGCAGCGGCAAATCAGCCGGCGGCAGCGTGCCGGCGGCCAGCACCCAGCGCTGCTCGGTTTGTGCATTGATGAACCAGTTGAACGCCGCCTGCTGCTGCACCGCGCTGTAGCCCTGCACATCATCCATCATGACAGCCACCCAACGGGGATTGAACTCGGGGGGCTCGTGTATGCTGGCATCAAGCCAACCCACCTCGCCGCCTTGGCTGCGCAAGGCCTCGCGCACAGCTTTGAGCAGATACGATTTGCCACTCGCGCTCTCGCCCCATAGATAGGTTGGCACCGGGGAGCGCAGGCGAGCTGCTTGCGCGCCATCGCCCACCCACAAACGCATATGGTCTAGTGCCGCCTCATTGGGCCCGGCCAAAAAACTGGCCAAAGATGGCGCAGGCGTGATGGCGATGTCGAGCGCGATTTGCTGCATCAAAGGCCTTTGTATAAATGCGAGGCCAAATACTGCGCTTGAATGCGCCGAATCGCCACCAGCAGCACAGAGCTGGCCGGCAGCGCAATCAGCACGCCGACAAAGCCAAACATCTGCCCAAAGGCTAGCAACGCAAAAATGACCGCAAGCGGATGCAGGCAAATGCGCTCGCCCACGAGGCGCGGCGTGAGGAACAGGCTCTCAATCAATTGCCCCGCACCATAGACGACGGCCACCATCACCACAGCCTTCATCGAGGCAAATTCCAGCAAACCCGCCAGCAGCGCCAGCACCAAGCCCACGCCAAAACCCACATAGGGCACAAAAATCGCCAGCCCGGTGAACACGCCAATCGGCAGCGCTAAATCCAAGCCAAACATCGCTAGCCCCGCGCTGAAATACACGGCCAGTATCAACATCACCAACAATTGCCCCCGCAGATACTGGCCCAGCACCTCATCGGCCTCGTGCATGAAGCTGTCATATGCGCCGCGCAGGCGGGGCGGCACGAGTTGCACGGCGCGCTGCACAAAACGCTCCCAATCCATGAGTAAATAAAACAGCGCCACCGGAATCAAAATCGCATTGCCTACCAAAGTGAGTGCCAAGCTGCCGCCCACTTTGAGCGAGGAGAGCACGGCAGCAAAACCATCTTCCACATTGGCATTGAGGTACTTCAAAACAAAGGCCTTGATGCTGGCCACATCCAGCTGCAACTCAATGCCCAAGCTTTTCAGCAGCGGCGCAGCCCACGAATTCACGCGCTCGGCCAACGCGGGAAGCTGCTCGCGCAACAGTGGAATTTCTTTGGCCAGAATCGGCACGATCAGCAGCGCCACTGCCAGCATACTCACAATGAACAGCAGCTCGACCACGATGACCGCGAAGATGCGCGGCAACTTGCCACCAAACCAACGCCGATCCAGCGCATTGACCAAAGGCGTGAGTGCATATGCCAACACCGCAGCCACCACAAAGGGTGTGAGCACAGGGCCGAGTAACCACACCAGCAGCACAAAACTCGCCGCAATTGCGCTCCAAGCGGCAGCGGTTTTTTGTGTTGGGGTGAACTGCATACAGGCGGTGGATGTGAAAACTTACAATGGGAGCTTGTGCCGAGCAATTTTACGGGTTTAAAGCTGGTTTTTGCCTTGTTTTTAGGTCCTTTTTGGCACTTCCCCGGCGTATTTCCTGCCCGGATAGCTATCAAATCATGAGCAATCAGATGACCGATTCTGCCTCGACACCTCTTTCTTACAAAGCCGCTGGCGTGGACATCGATGCAGGAGATGCATTGGTTGAGCGCATCAAGCCTCTAGCCAGGCGCACGCTGCGCGAAGGCGTGCTCGGCGGCATTGGCGGCTTTGGAGCCTTGTTTGAAATCCCCAAGCGTTACAAAGAGCCGGTGCTTGTGAGCGGCACCGATGGCGTGGGCACCAAGCTGAAATTGGCCTTCGAATGGAACATGCACGATACCGTGGGCATTGATTTAGTGGCCATGAGTGTGAACGATGTGCTGGTCCAAGGTGCAGAGCCGCTGTTTTTCCTCGATTACTTTGCCTGCGGCAAGCTCGATGTAGACACGGCTGCGGCAGTGATCGGTGGCATTGCCAAAGGCTGCGAGCTGTCGGGCTGCGCCCTGATTGGCGGCGAGACGGCCGAGATGCCCGGTATGTATCCCCCAGGCGAGTACGATTTGGCGGGTTTTTGTGTGGGCGCGGCGGAGAAATCCAAGCTCTTGCCACGGCCCGATGTGAAGGCTGGCGATGTGATCCTCGGCCTGGCATCCAGCGGCGTGCACAGCAACGGTTTTTCACTCGTGCGCAAGTGCGTAGAGCGCGCGGGGGCTTCTGCGCCTGAGACGCTGGATGGCACACCATTCAAACAGGCTTTGATGAAGCCGACGCGTTTGTATGTGAAAAATGTGCTTTCTACTTTATCGCAACACAACCCTTCGACAGGGTCAGGACAGGGTATCAAAGCCCTGGCGCACATCACTGGCGGCGGCTTGATCGAAAACATCCCGCGCGTGCTGCCAGAAGGCGTCGCCGCGCAACTCAACAAGGGCAGTTGGCAGCAGACCGAGCTGTTCGCGTGGCTGCAGAAAACAGCGGGGATTGACGATTTCGAAATGAACCGCACCTTCAACAATGGCATCGGCATGATCGTCGTGGTCGATGCTTCGGCAGCGGTGGCCGTGTCTGCCACCCTGTCAGGCTTGGGCGAGCAAGTGTATGTGATCGGGCAGATGGTGGCACGCTCGGGTGACGCCGTCGTCTTCGCTTGATTTTTGAGGCGATTTGGGCGGTTGGCCGGCATACAACCTGCGTAGTGTGCTATTGATTTCGAAGTGCTTGCGTTCTGAAAATTGCTTTTGATGAAGAGCCGCTGCGACGACAAAACGCCGCCAGGCAACACTGTGCCAAGCGGGCAGCCATCTCTGATGGGTCGCCCTTGACTGCATAAAACCCAATTAACCAACCATGCGGTTGGCTAATTGATATACTCAAGGCAATTCCCATGGAGTTGCCCGATGTACACCCAAGCGCTCGACCTTCCCAACACTGACAACAAGCCCATCCTCAAAGCTGTGGCCGCACCGCTTTCCGAGCTGGAACAGGCTCTGCAAACCGCGTTTGACAAAAAGATCGATGCGGACGGCAAGATCGAGCCGCAAGAATGGATGCCGGCGGCTTACCGCAAAACCTTGGTGCGCCAGATCAGCCAGCATGCGCACAGCGAGATCATTGGCATGCAGCCCGAGGGCAATTGGATTTCTCGTGCACCTTCACTCAAGCGCAAAGCGATTTTGCTGGCCAAGGTGCAAGACGAAGGCGGCCACGGGCTCTATCTTTACTCCGCAGGCGAGACGCTGGGGACTTCGCGCGATGAAATGCTCGATGCGCTGCACACCGGCAAAGCCAAATACAGCTCGATCTTCAATTACCCCACGCTGACCTGGGCCGACACCGGCGTGATCGGCTGGCTGGTGGATGGCGCGGCGATCATGAATCAGGTGCCGATTTGCCGCTGTTCCTACGGCCCGTATGCGCGCGCGATGATTCGCATTTGCAAAGAAGAAAGTTTCCATCAGCGCCAAGGCTATGAATCGCTCATGCAGCTCATGAAGGGGACGCAGGCGCAGCGCGAGATGGTGCAAGAGGCGGTGAACCGCTGGTGGTGGCCGAGCATTGCAATGTTTGGCCCGCCCGATGCGAACTCGCCCAACAGCGAGCAGAGCACGCGCTGGGGCATCAAGCGTTTGTCGAACGACGATTTGCGGCAGAAGTTCATTGATGCGACTGTGAAGCAAGCGGAGATTCTTGGCGTGACACTGCCTGATCCGGATTTGAAATGGAACGAAGCGCGGCAGTCTTATGACTATGGACAGATTGATTGGGATGATTTCTGGAACGTCGTCAACGGCAATGGGCCCTGCAACAAAGAGCGCTTGGCGGCTCGAGTGAATGCGCACGACTACGGCGCTTGGGTGCGCGAGGCTTCGCTGGCCTATGCAGCCAAGCAGAAGGCTCGGGCTTTGGCTAAGGCGGCTTGATTTTTAAAGACTTTTAAAACCTTTTGAACGCAGAGGACGCGAAGGTTACGCGAAGGGCGCAGAAAAGAAATACAAAAAAAGAAACAAGATCAAGCTTGAATTTTTAGTTTCTTCTTTGAATTTCTTTTCTCTCTTTTGCGTCGTCTGCGAAACCTTCGCGTCCTCTGCGTTCAAAAAAATGAATTTGGTATGCATCATGACAACCCAAGAACTCCCCCTGTTCGAAGTCTTCATCCGCTCCAAGCAAGGCCTAGAGCACAAGCATTGCGGCAGCCTGCATGCATCTGATGCACAGCAGGCATTGCAGATGGCGCGGGATGTGTATACGCGGCGGATGGAAGGCGTGAGCATTTGGGTGATTCCGTCGAATCAAATCACCGCCAGCCAACCTGACGATAAAGACGAAATGTTTGAGCCAGCCAGTGACAAGATTTATCGCCACCCCACCTTCTATGACATCCCCGATAAAGTAGGGCATATGTAATGAAGGCGGAATACATCCTTCATCTCGCAGACAACGCGCTCATTCACGGCCAGCGCATCGCAGAATGGTGCGGCCACGGGCCGGTGCTCGAAGAAGATATTGCGATGGCCAATATTGGGCTCGATAGCATTGGGCAAGCGCGAATGCTCTATCAATATGCAGCCACGCTCATTGGCGGTGACACAACAGAAGATTCACTCGCTTACTTTCGTAGCGCACCTGAGTTTCGCAACTACACGATTCTTGAGCTGCCGCATCAAACTGCCCACGCACCATCCACAAAAGTGCAGCGCGATTACAGCATCACCATCACGCGCAATTTTCTCTACAGCGCACTCATGAGCTTGGTTTGGCCAGCTCTTCAAAATTCTAAGGATGAGCAGGTCGCTGCGATTGCCGCCAAATCCAGCAAAGAGGTGCGCTATCACCTGCGCCACTCCACCGATTGGATGCTGCGCTTGGGCGATGGCACGCCGCTGTCGCATGACAAGATGCAAGCCGCGCTGGACTATTTGATGCCCTACACGCAAGAGCTGTTTACCGCCTCGGCCTTCGAGCAAGAAGCCGTGCGAAACGGCGTCGGCATCTCGGTTGCTGCATTGAAAAACGAATGGCAAAGCCGCGTGGCCACCGTCGTCACGCAAGCCACGTTGCAAATGAGCCCAGCCGCAGGCCATCTCACGCGCGGCAAAGAAGGTATGCATTCCGAACACCTGAGCTATTTGCTTGCAGAGATGCAAAGCCTCGCGCGCGAGCATCCTGGAGCGGTTTGGTGATCTCCCCAGAGAAATTGCACGGCATCGTTGAGCGAGCCCGCGTGTTGGCCGCGAGCGTGCCCGATCCTGAAATTCCCGTGATCACGATTGAAGAGCTGGGCATCTTGCGCGATGTGCAAGCCGTCGTATTCGGCGATAAAAGCCAAGATGGCCAGCAAGGCTACATCATCGAAATCACTATCACGCCCACCTACAGCGGCTGCCCCGCGATGGATCAAATTCGCGATGACATCTTGACCGAGATGGACGCAGAAGACATCCCCGCCCGCATCAAAACCAGCCTCGCCCCCGCGTGGACGACCGATTGGATGAGCGAGGCCGCTAAACGTAAGCTGCGCGAATACGGCATTGCACCGCCACAGCATTTGAGCGATGAATACAGTCACTCGAAAGTGATTCAATTTACTCCTAAATCAGTAGCATCTTGCGCAGATTCCATGCCGGAGAACAGCCGTATTTCCTCAAAAAATATCGCCTGCCCGCAGTGTGGCAGCCACAACACCACAGAAACCAGCCATTTCGCCTCCACCGCGTGCAAAGCGCTTTACAAATGCTTGGATTGCTTGGAGCCGTTTGACTATTTCAAGCCTTACTGAATATGGCGATTCACTTTCATTCCCTTTTCGTCAAACGTATCGAGGCGCTCACTTCTGCCTCAGTGCAAATCACCCTCGCTGTCCCACCCGATCTGCGCTATACCTTTGAATTCCAAAGCGGCCAGTTCCTGACGCTGCGTGCGCAAATCAACGGCGAATCGGTGCGCCGCAGTTATTCGATTTGCTCCACACCTTCTCTGCTGGCTTCTCGCCAAGAAATCTGTGTTGGCATCAAGCGCGTTGATGGCGGCGTATTCAGTACTTGGGCAACCACACAGTTACAAGCCGGTTGTGAGATGGATGTCATGCCACCGGACGGTCGATTCATCGTTAAGAAGCCAGATGCCAAGATGCGCTTGGCTATCGCAGTGGGAAGCGGCATCACGCCAATCCTCTCCATCGCTGAGCACACCCTCGCCACCGAACCCAGCAGCCGCTTTACCTTGGTCTATGGCAACCAGCGCACGAACACCATCATGTTTGGCGAAGCCCTGCAAGACTTGAAAGACCGCTACCCTAGCCGCTTGCAGCTAATCCACATCCTCTCGCGCCAAGCCACGGAATTGCCACTCAGCCATGGCCGCATAGATGCCGCAAAGATTGCCGAACTTACGCGCAGTCTGATTGATGCGAACGCTGTCGATGAAGCTTTCATCTGTGGCCCAGAGGCCATGATTGAATCGGCTGAGACAGCTTTGCAAACAGCGGGCGTCGCCAAAGAGCGCATTCACAGTGAACGTTTCGCAGCAGCAAACACTGCTCAATCAGTAGCTCCCCGTGCAGCATCTATCCCGGCAAACAGTGTTAAAGACCATCCATACAGCCTAGAAGTCATCCTCGACGGCAAAGCCAACGCCCTACACATGGGCGATGAAGACACGGTTCTCGACTCCGCGCTGGAGGCTGGCCTCGATTTGCCCTACGCCTGCAAAGGGGGGGTCTGCTGCACCTGCCGCGCTAAGGTGATCGAAGGCAAAGTGAGCATGGACAAGAACTACACGCTCGAACAATGGGAGATCGACAAAGGCTTCGTGCTCACCTGCCAAGCGCGCTGCCAAACCCAGCGCGTGGTGGTGAGTTTTGATGAGCGCTGAGCGCTTGGGAAACCGCTGACTGAGTTTTACTTGACCACACCCGTGACTTCAATCGTCACGCGGCGGTCGGGCTGCAAACAGGCAATGAGCTGAGCGCGAGGCAGTTTGTTGCTGCAGTTCTGCGTGACCGGCTCGCGTTCGCCTTTGCCCAGCGCCTCTTGCTTCGCGGCTTTCACGCCAAGCGCTGCCACTGAATTTTCCCCGACTTCCACTGGACGTGGTACGCCATCGAGTTCGACGGCATCGACACGTTCTATGGCTACGTGGACGGGGACTTTCCCGAGCTGGGGTATTTCAGCCTGCGCGAATTGCGCGAGACACGCGGCGCGTTAGGGTGCGCCGTTGAGCGTGATTTGCACTTCCAGGATACTCCGCTTCAAGCCATCAAATTGAAGGCTGAAGCTCGGATTTTCGAGTAGCGCAATCGGCGAAGAAGCGCGTGACCTTGGGAAACCGTGGTCACAGCGCTTTTCGCCGCCTCCCCACACCCACGTGACCTCCCCCTAGAGGGTTGCCCTAAGTCTTCAAGAAAACAAAAATACCATGCCAGATAAAACAATAAGTCCGCCAAAAAATTTCCCTATATGCTGTGTTTTACC
>JBJTSL010000019.1:0-2916 GCA_046076625.1 Allobrachymonas sp. | reverse complement strand
TCAAGTCAGACGTTGAGTCAACCAATAGCTCGATAGAACCATCAGCAGGATCGAGCCGCATTGGACGATCCAGCGCTCGTAACCCTGCCAGCGCCTGAGTAAAAAATACACCAAGCTCCATACGCTGATGATGAGAAGTTGGCCGATCTCAACGCCGATGTTGAAGCCGGCCAGTGCCCAAGGCAGCACAGCCGGCGCCACATGAGCTTCGGTCATTGCGCCAGAGAAACCAAGACCATGAATGAGGCCAAAACTGACCGCAATGGCGACTCTGAGCGGGATGGATTCCATCCACACCGCTTGGCGCTTGAACAGATTGAGTGCTGCTGTGATGGCAATCGATGCGGCAATGGCCGGCTCGACCCAAGCGGGGGATCCGACCCAGCCGAGCGTGGCGGCGATCAAAGTGATAGAGTGGCCTAGCGTGAATGCCGTGATGGTGATGAGCAGGGTTTTCCAGTTTTGCGCCAACGCAATGCCAAGCACGAGGCAAACGACGAAAGCGATGTGATCGGCGCCTGAGCCAATGTGTTCGATGCCTAACAGAATGAAGTGACGCAGTGTTTCTAGCCCAGAAAGCGACGTGGGCAAAACGGCTTGCCATGTGCTGGAGGGCGTGAGAACGCGGCTACTCTGCATCTGGGCAAACTCGGCGCTGAGAATCGCCCGGTGATCCGCATCCACCGTTTGCATCAGTTGGTAGCGCAGCGCGATTTTTTGTGCATCGCAAGCGGGTGCAGCCGCGCTCAACGCGACAAACGTGCCATCGCTGCGACTCTCATAGCCCTCGATTTTGAAAGACAAGGGGCTGTCTTGTGTATCGCAACGCCACGCAATGCTTTGCTGAATCAGTGCCGTGATCAGCTGGGTCGACGCTTTCACTTCGCCTAAGGTGATTTGACGGTCATTGTCCGCATCGAGGGTATCCATTGCACGGTCTAGGTCACGCAGCGCCACAGAAAGATGAAGCTCAATGGGTGAGTCGGTAGCACTTTGCTTCACAAGTAAGTAGGCATCACTGGCTTTATGCGCGTGGGCCGCGTGGATAAGCACACTGCTCAACAGAAAGAGGAAGAGTCGCTTCATTTGAGCCTCGCGTCTTTGAGGCCCGTTTGAGCGGCTGCTTGCAGAAGTTTGGCTTTTTCTTGGGCATCGCCCGCGCGTTCGGCGCTATGCACGGCAATCAGCCAATCCAAGGGCTCGCGCTGAAGTTCTAGATTTCTTTTAGCCAGCGCCAGAGCGGCTCGCGCATCGGCCTGCACATGAAGCGCCAGCATCGCTTGTTCGCGCAAATGCCCTGAGTTTTCGCTGCGCAATGAAGAAGCGGCCAAGCGTGATGTCAGAGTTGCTTGTAGCGCGGGAAGGCGCGGGTCTTTGAGTTGAATATAGGCTTGTGCCCGGCGGATCAATACGGCATCGCTCTCTGGTTGCATGTCAAGCACAGTCAGCGCAGCATTGGCCTGCTGCATTGCCAATAAGGTTTCGGCATAGGCCAAAGCCGTGTAGCTGTCGTTGTCCAGCGCTAAGCTCAGTGCAAATAAGCGCAATGCTGCAGCGGGGAGTCCCGCGCGTAGCTCGTTCTCGGCCATCAACGAGTAGATCCAAGCTTGCTGCGCAGGAAGACGAGCCGTACTCAGAATCTGTTGATAACCCGCTCTTGCCCCCTCAAATTGACCTTGCAGGGATTGCGTTTCAAGCAAGCAGACGCTGGCATAAAGCTGCGCGACGACTTCCTTGATGCTTTGACAGGCTTGGGTGGCGGCTGGATAGTTGGCTTGCACTCGCTCAATCGTGGCCAATGTGAGCCAGGCTTGCGCATGCGAAGGCGCGGGGCTTTTCACCGCCATTTGCAAAGTGGTGCGAGCTTGAGCGAATTCGTGGCGACTTTGTTCGATGGTGGCTTGGAGTGTGAGTAAGTCATAGCCCGCATCGGCTTGGCTCCAACGCTCGCCAATCAAGGCTTGCGCCTGCCCGAGGTAGCGAGGATCGGCGCGAACTCGTGCCAACGTGATGGCCTCGCGGACAGCAGGCACAAGCTCAGCCGCTGCACGTGGTGCGCGTAGGCGGGGCCCAAGCTTTTCCAACACGGTTGCTTCAGCGCCTGCCGAAAGTGGTTTGACTTGCGCAGCGGCCAGGCCACTCGTCACGAGTACAAGGAAGAAGATGAATTGGATCTGCATGCAGGCTTTACGCAGCAAAAAGCGCTGTGGATGCGGCGCAACCACAGCGCTTGGAGATGGCAGCCAACCGCGATTAAGCGGCAATGATGCTGACAGCTTCCTCGATATCCGAGAACGCTAACTCGGCATCACCCAAGACCAGAGGGTCTTCCGTATTGGCTTCGCCTTTGGCCACGACTTGCGACACAAAATCGAACGCGGCAGCCGAGCTTTGCGTGGCGGTGACGGGCACATCCGTACCCGGCACGAAGGCAACTCCTGGTACTGCATTCGGCAAGGCCGTGTTGTTGCCACTGCCGCAAGCGGCGAGCATCGCACTGGCCGACAAGGCCATCATGAGAGGGATCATTTTCATCACTCACTCCTTTTGAAAAACAACCAATACTTACTGCGAACCTGCCAAGGGCGTGTTCAGGTAAGGGAAGCGGGTCAGGAAGGGCACAACAGCTTGGTCCACACCATCGTGCACCGCAGCAGACGTAGCGCCGAGTGGTACGCTGCTTGGGGCGCAGGTGGAAGTGAGCGAGGGCACGCCGGGTACGCCATTCAAGCCCAAGCCATTGTTCGTGCCGTTGATCACGCACAGCCCCCCCAACATCGCGACTAAGGCAATATCGACCACATCATCTTTGGGCCGACGACCGTTGGGGAATCCGGCCAAGTCAACAGCGTTGGCCAAGTTCGCCACACCCCCGACACGCAGCACCTCGCCTGCCACGCCCAGACGATTTTGCTG
>JBJTSL010000018.1:0-3543 GCA_046076625.1 Allobrachymonas sp. | reverse complement strand
CATGTAGAAAGCGGGCTCTTCACCTTTATTGGTGCAACCACCGAGAACCCTTCATTCGAAGTGAATTCTGCCTTGCTCTCCCGTGCGGTGGTGTATGTTCTGGAGCCACTTTCTGAGCAAAATTTAAAGCAAATTATGCATCTCGCCGGCATGGAATCTTCGCAGAGTGCTACTGATTTGATAGTGATTGAAGATACCGCGCAAGAGCGCTTGGTGCAATACGCCGATGGCGATGCGCGGCGATTGATCAATACCCTGGAGACGCTGTATGTGTTGGCGGCTTCGCAACAGCTCAGCAGCATCAGCGATGAATGGCTGCTCAAAGTGCTGGGCGAGAAGATGCGCCGCTACGACAAAGGCGGTGAGCAGTTCTATGACACCATCAGCGCCCTGCATAAATCCGTACGCGGCTCAGACCCTGATGCCGCGCTGTATTGGTTCGTCCGCATGCTCGATGGCGGCGCTGACCCGCGCTACATGGCGCGGCGCTTGGTGCGCATGGCCAGCGAGGACATTGGCCTGGCTGACCCGCGTGCCCTGCGCATGGCGCTGGATTGCGCTGAGGTGTATGAGCGCCTGGGCTCACCCGAAGGCGAGCTGGCGCTGGCGCAGTGCGTGGTGTATTTGGCCGTAGCGCCCAAAAGCAATGCGATTTACACCGCCTTCAAGGCAGCCAAAGCGCTGGTCAAACAAGACGGTACGCGCGCTGTGCCCCTGCATTTGCGCAATGCGCCCACGGCGCTGATGAAAGAGCTGGACTACGGCAAAAATTACCGTTACGCGCATGACGAGGAAGGTGCATTCGCTGCTGGCGAAACCTATTTGCCGCAAGAGCTGGTCGGCCATGTGTTTTATGAACCCAAGCCACAAGGCTTGGAGATCAAGATCGGCGAAAAACTGCGTGCACTCCAAGCCCGCAATGCCCAAGCGAAAAAGCAAGGTGGTTGATGCAGAGCTTGAATCATCAGTCAAACTGATGGAACTGCAATCTGCTTGATCGACCGAGCTTTCCTCGGGAAAACCCACCCCGCCGCCCTGAATCTAGCGGCCTGATGACAATTGCCCTTCGCTACAATTCTCCACATCAACCCGCGCAAGTGATCCACAAGCTCACCCTGGCGGGTTTTTTGCTAGCTTTGGTCAGCAGGCCCGTCATTCCCAATCGGATTGATGCCATGGTGTGATCAATCAGGAGACTTTGTTCATGGATATTTTTCTGCAGCAGATCATCAACGGTCTGGTACTTGGCAGCATGTATGCCCTCATCGCGTTGGGCTACACAATGGTGTATGGCATCATTCAACTGATCAATTTTGCACACGGCGAGGTGCTCATGCTCGGGGCGCTGACCAGTTGGGCCATTATTGGCATGATGAAGGGCGCGATGCCCGGCGCACCGGGATGGATCATTTTGCTGCTGGCCTTTGTGATCGCCGCCATCGTCTGCTCGCTGCTGAATTTCACGATTGAGAAAATTGCCTACCGCCCCTTGCGCAACAGCCCCCGGCTTGCACCCCTGATCACCGCCATCGGCATGAGCATCTTGCTGCAAACCTTGGCCATGATCATTTTTGAACCGACTTACAAGTCCTATCCCAATCTGATTGGCAATGAGCCCATCCATGTGGGTGGCGCGGTGATCACGCTCACGCAGATTTTCATTCTCGGCATCACAGCCATGAGCCTAGGCATCTTGTATTACATCGTCAACAAAACCAATCTGGGCCGCGCCATGCGCGCCACGGCGGAGAACCCGCGCGTTGCTGCGCTGATGGGTGTGAAACCCGATGTAGTGATCTCGGCCACCTTCATCATCGGCGCGATTTTGGCGGCGATTGCGGGCGTGATGTGGGCCACAAACTATGGCACTGTGCATCACGCCATGGGCTTCTTGCCCGGTTTGAAGGCGTTTACGGCCGCTGTGCTGGGTGGCATTGGCAACTTGGCGGGCGCGGTGGTTGGGGGTATTTTCCTCGGTCTCGTGGAATCGATTGGCGCGGGCTACCTGGGCGCGCTCACAGGCGGCGTGCTCGGCAGCCACTATGTGGACATTTTGGCCTTCACCGTGCTCATTATCGTGTTGACCCTGCGGCCTTCTGGCTTGCTGGGCGAGCGTGTGGCTGACCGGGCTTGATGGGAGGCGACGATGTTGAAATTCGACCTCAAAAACAAACTGCATTTCGCCTTGATGGCGGCGTTTTTGCTGATCTTGCCATTGGTGCTCCAAGGCGCAGGCAATTTCTGGGTGCGCATTGCCGATATGGCCTTGCTCTATGTGCTGCTGGCGCTCGGCCTGAACATCGTGGTGGGCTTTGCCGGCTTGCTGGATTTGGGCTTTGTGGCCTTCTTCGCTGTCGGCGCCTACATGTATGGCCTGCTGGCTTCGCCTCATTTGTTTGAGACTTTTGCATGGATCAAACAAGCCTTTCCCAATGGGCTGCACACACCGATCTGGCTGGTGGTGCCTGCTGCGGCACTCTTAGCGGGATTGTTTGGGGTGTTGCTCGGAGCGCCAACGCTCAAGCTGCGTGGCGATTATTTGGCCATCGTCACCTTGGGCTTTGGCGAAATCATCCGCGTATTCATGAATAACTTGGATCACCCGGTCAACATCACCAATGGCCCCAAGGGCTTGATCTTGATTGACCCGATGAATATCTTTGGTTTCAGCTTTGGAAAAGGCATCGAGCTGTTTGGCTACAAGATCGGTAGTTTGGTGCTGTATTACTACCTGTTCATGGTTTTGGTGATCATCAGTGTGGTGCTCTGCCACCGCTTGGAGCTCTCGCGCATTGGCCGCGCCTGGATGGCCATCCGTGAAGACGAAATCGCCGCCAAAGCCATGGGCATCAATACCCGCAACATGAAGCTGCTGGCTTTCGGTATGGGCGCGACCTTTGGCGGTGTGAGCGGCTCAATGTTTGCCGCCTTCCAAGGTTTCATCTCTCCAGAATCTTTCTCGCTGATGGAATCGGTGATGATTGTGGCGATGGTGGTGCTGGGTGGTTTGGGGCATTTGCCAGGGGTGATCTTGGGCGCTTTGCTGCTCTCCGCTCTGCCTGAAGTGCTGCGCTGGGTGTCCAGTGCTTTGGATCTGCAAGCGCTCACGGGGGGGCGCATCGACGCCTCCATCTTGCGCCAATTGCTGATTGCCCTAGCCATGATCGTCATCATGCTGTTGCGTCCGCGCGGCCTCTGGCCCTCGCCCGAGCATGGCAAATCCTTGCAAAACGCAGCGAAATAAGGAGCACGATCATGAGTGATACCGTTCTTCGCGTCAAAAACGTCTCCAAGCGCTTCGGCGGCTTGCAGGCCCTCTCCGATGTGGGCATTGAAATCCAACGCGGCCAAGTCTATGGTCTGATCGGCCCCAATGGCGCTGGCAAAACCACGTTTTTCAACGTGATCACTGGCCTGTACACGCCTGACAGCGGCAGCTTCGAGCTCGCTGGCAAACCCTATACGCCCACTGCGGTGCACGATGTGGCCAAAGCCGGCATCGCCCGCACCTTCCAGAACATTCGCCTCTTCGCGGAGATGACG
>JBJTSL010000017.1:0-5330 GCA_046076625.1 Allobrachymonas sp. | reverse complement strand
GCAAAAGTTGCAAAGCTTCGTGTATGCCTCCGGTACGACGATGAAGCCGATTTTCCAAGCCGCCAAGAAGGCCGCCAATAAGCGCATCGCTTATGCTGAGGGCGAGGAAGAGCGCGTGCTGCGCGCCTGCCAGATCGTGGTGGACGAAGGTTTGGCTCGCCCCACATTGATTGGCCGCCCCACTGTGATCGCGCAGCGCATCGAGAAATTTGGCTTGCGCCTCAAGCAAGAGCTGGACTATGACGTGGTCAACGTCGAGCAAGACCACCGCTACCGCGATTTCTGGCAAACCTACCACCGCATGACCGAGCGCAAAGGCGTCACCGCGCAAGTTGCCAAGATCGAAATGCGCCGCCGGCTCACGCTGATTGGCTCCATGCTGCTGCACAAAGGCGATGTGGATGGTCTGATCTGCGGCACTTGGGGGACGACGAATCTGCACTTGCAATACATTGACCAAGTGATCGGCAAGCGCCCCGGCGGTGCGGACAGTACCGAGCAGGACGTGCCGGTGTATGCATGCATGAATGGCCTGATGTTGCCTGACCGCCAAGTGTTTCTGGTCGATACCCATGTGAACTACGACCCCAATGCGGAAGAACTCGCCGAGATCACCGTGATGGCTGCTGAGGAAATGATGCGCTTTGGCCTCGCGCCGAAAGTGGCGCTGCTCTCGCACAGCAATTTTGGTTCGAGTAACCAGCCCAGTGCCATCAAGATGCGGCGTGTGCTGGATTTGCTGCGCCAGCAAGCACCCTGGTTGGAGGTCGATGGTGAGATGCATGGCGATGTGGCTTTGGATGCTGCGATGCGCCAAGCCATCATGCCCAATTCCAGCTTGTCGGGCGAAGCGAATTTGTTGGTCTTGCCCAACATTGACGCGGCCAACATAGCCTACAACCTGCTCAAAACTGCCGCCGGCGGCAATATCGCGATAGGCCCGGTTTTGTTGGGCGCTGCACGTCCTGTGCATATTCTGACAGCCAGCACCACCGTGCGCCGCATTGTGAACATGACAGCCCTGACAGTGGCTGATGCCAACGCGGCCAGAAAGTGATTTACCAGAGAGCGTGCGCTCACATTGCTTTTGTGCTGTCAAATTAGACAGCGCAATTCAGCGCTTTCAATTGTGAAATATTGCACGCCTCGCACAATCTAGGTGCTTGCTGTTGATGTAGCAAAAGCACTTTTGAATACCCTTGGGCTTGCGTTTTTTTCCGCTTTCAGCCACAATACGAGTCTTGGTTTTTGCGGGTTAACCCGTAGTTTGTGTGAAATCTAGGCAGCGGGGGCTGCCGCAACGGAGTCTCGGATCGTGAAACGCTGGTTCAATCAATCTTGGGTTGGCGCTACGGTGAGTCGCTGTTTGCTGGTCTTGAGCATGGTGGTGGGTGTTGTGCCCGTCCACACGGCTTGGGCGAAAGGCCCTGTACCTGATGCCAGTGCGATAGCCTCTATCGCTTTGGCTGATTTGCCCAAACAAGGCCGCGAAACCCATGCGTTGATTTTGGCCGGTGGCCCTTTCCCTTACGAGAAAGACGGCACTGTGTTTGGCAACCGTGAGCGTCTCTTGCCTGCGCAAAAGCGTGGGTTTTACCGCGAATACACGGTCAAAACGCCATTCGCCCGCACCCGCGGGGCCAAGCGCATTGTGTGCGGCGGCATGCAAGCGCGCCAACCCGAGGTGTGTTACTACACCGAGGATCACTACAGCAGCTTCAAGCGCATTGCTCCCTGATTTCAGGCAGCAGTCGAGAAGTTGCCACCGCCGAGAGTTTTTGTTTTTTGACCTTTAGCCTTCACGGAGAAGCAACATGCCCCTTCGTCATACCAAACCGAACATCGTCCAGTCGATCCGCGCGCACCGCCTGCAAGACCTGCAAGATGCCGCTACAGAAATGGGTCACCATTTCCTCTATGCCAGCTTGGGCGAAGCCCAAAGCAAGCAAGATGTGCTTGACCTCTTGGCTGTGCAACTGAAGTTGCCTGCACACTTCGGCAAAAACTACGACGCGCTCTATGACGTGCTGACTGACCCGATCCACAAATCCGGCAGCCAACCTGGCTTCATCGTGGTGCTCGAGCATATTCCGACCAACCCGAAGTTCGACAAGGAAGCGCGTGAACAGTTGCTGGACATCTTCCGCGACATCGCCGACTACTGGCACGACCGCAAGGTGCCCTTCCGCTGCTTCTACAGCTTCGCCGTGGCGCGCGCCAATTCGGGTAAAGCCATTGCCGCAACGGAAGAGGACGCAGAAGCCGAAAAAATGCCCACGGACAAATTGGTCGATGTCTCACCTCTGGCCCTGCGCATGAGCAGCCCGTTCAACGCAGGATATTGGTTGGCAGCGGCTTAAGCGGATTGCCCCCTGACCTGCTGACTCCCCCCGCCTTTGAGAAAAGGGCGGGGGTTTGTCTTTTCAGCGGCTGGCTAAGCCTTCAAAACAGCTGGCTTCCACCATCTGCAAGATTTGTGTGTCGGTAAATGTGCCAGTGGCTTTGAGAAACTCCAACACGGGGTCACAGGCGCGTGCATACAGCGTGTAGAGCACGGCTATGGCGGGCAACTGCGGGTTGATCTGTCCGGTTTTTTGCGCGGCTTCAATCCAAGCGCCTAACGTATCTGAAATGTGCATCAGCGCATCGATGTAAACCCTGCTGTCAATCAGCGTGGCGCGCAGCGTGGAGTTTTGGCTGGGCAAATTCGGCATTTCACCTTGCAGCTTGAGCTGCATCATCCATTGTGTAGCGGCCTTGAGCTTGGCCAAGGGCGAAGCATTGCTGGGTATTTGTGCCAGGTGGGCCACCGCGCGCTGCATCATGCGCACGAGCGCAGCCGCTGCCAAATCTTCTTTGCTGGGGAAATGCTTGTACAGCGAAGCCTTGGCAACGCCTACCTCGTAGGCGACCTCGTCCACCGTCATCGCTTCAAAGTCTTTTTCTGAGAGCAGGCGATTCACCACATCCACAATGGCCTCTTCCCGAGCGGCCAGCATCTGCTGCTTGAAGCTGGGTTTTTTGGGGCTGTTTTTACCGGTGGTGGATGCCGCAGGGGAGGGGCTTGATTTGGGCGCTGCTTTGGCGGCAGGTTTGCTGTGAGTTTTGCTGGCCATGGTGTACTGCTTGAAGTGATACTTGATTTTACTGCGGTGTAGAAAAACAGGCCAATTGAGCAAAATTCATCCATGCAGTCGGAGAATGAACGATATCGTTCTGGTGAATGGCATTGACCCTGCACAGGGCAATGCACACAGCTGCGCGCCCAGCGTTTGCTAGTATCGGCGTATGAACGCCTTGGAATTGACCCTGCTGTATTTGCTGGCCGCTGTGCTGGGCGTGGTGGTCTGCCGCATGCTGAAACTGCCGGCTATGCTGGGCTATTTGGCTGTAGGCGTGCTGATTGGGCCCAATGCGCTGGCGCTGGCGCAAAACTCCTATTCCATCCGCTATTTGGCAGAGTTTGGCGTGGTGTTCTTGATGTTCGTGATCGGCTTGGAATTCAATTTGTCCAAGCTGCGCTCTATGCGTCAACATGTGTTTGGCTTGGGGCTGCTGCAGGTGGTGCTGACCATGGTGATCGCCACGGCAGGCTCGCTGATGTTGGCGTGGGCAATACCCAAGTATTGGCAGATGAGCTGGCAAAGCGCTTTGGCGCTGGGTGGGGCGCTGGCCATGAGCAGCACCGCGATTGTCGTCAAGCTCATGCAAGAGCGCTTGGAGCTGGAAAGCGAGCATGGCAAGCGCGTGATGGGGGTGCTGCTGTTTCAAGATTTGGCTGTGGTGCTGCTGCTGGTACTCGTGCCTGCATTGGGTGCTTCGCCAGATAGATTGGCAGCTTCATTGGGGCTGGCTGCGATGAAAGCCACATTCTTGATTGCGATCTTGCTCACCGGTGGGCAGAAAGTGATGCGCTGGTGGCTCACCATGGTCGCGCGGCGCAAGAGCGAAGAGCTGTTCATGCTCAACCTGCTGCTGATCACGTTGGGCCTGGCTTGGCTCACGGAAATTGCTGGACTGTCACTCGCGCTCGGCGCTTTCATTGCAGGTATGTTGGTGTCGGAAACAGAATACAAGCATCAGGTGGAAACTGACATTCGTCCGTTCCACGATGTGTTGCTTGGCCTGTTCTTCATCACGATTGGGATGCTGCTGGATTGGCGCATCGTACTCGAGCGCTGGCCCTTGGTGCTGCTGCTTACCCTTGTGCCAGTGTTGTTCAAACTGGTGATGGTTGCGGTGCTCGCACGCCTGCTCGGTGCCAGTGATGGCACGGCGCTGCGCACGGGTTTGTATTTGGCCCAAGCGGGTGAATTCGGCTTTGTGTTGCTCACACTCTCGCAAAAAAACAAGCTGGTGAGTGAGGCAATGCTGAATCCGATTTTGGCCAGCATGGTGCTGTCCATGTTGGCCACGCCCTTCATGATCATGTATGCCAACCGCATTGTGATGAAGTTGGTCAGCAGCGAATGGATGGCGCAGTCCCTGCAAATGACGCAGATTGCCAAGAAATCCATCAGCCGCGACAAGCATGTGATCATTTGCGGCTATGGCCGTTGCGGGCAAAACTTGGCGCGCATGCTGGAGCAGGAAAGCATTCCCTACATGGCGCTGGATCTAGACCCAGATCGCGTGCGCCAAGCGGCCGCGGCGGGTGATAGCGTAGTGTTTGGCGATGCTGCGCGCCTGCAAGCGCTGATGGCTTCCGGCTTGGCGCGCGCCAGTGCCGTGGTGGTCACGTATCTGGATGTGCCCAGCACGCTCAAAGTCCTTACGCATATTCGTGGCCATGCACCGCAAGTGCCCGTGATCGTGCGCACGCAAGACGACCATGATTTGGACAAACTCACCGCTGCTGGTGCTACCGAAGTTGTGCCCGAGTCTATCGAAGGCAGCCTGATGTTGGCTAGCCATGCCCTCGCGCTT
Organism: Allobrachymonas sp.; assembly: GCA_046076625.1. Lineage (GTDB taxonomy): Bacteria > Pseudomonadota > Gammaproteobacteria > Burkholderiales > Burkholderiaceae_C > JANMDU01. Next base: position 404 of record JBJTSL010000017.1, on the reverse strand, counting down.
GTGGGCGTGCCCATGCGAAGAGTGATCCGCACCGTGCAAGACCAGCGCGATGCACGCTACAACCTGCTACGCGGCTATTTTCATGGGCAAGATGACGACACGGTGGACGAGCTGGACCACGAACGTCTACAGACCATCACTTTGCCGATGGCTGCCAAAACCTTGGGTAAGCCCCTAGAGAGCCTTGCCCTACATGCTGTGGGTGTGCGCGTGATGAGCTTGCGCCGCAAAGACGGTCAACCCCTGAGTTTGGATGAGGCAGCCGCGCTGCAAGAAGGCGATACGCTGGTGCTCAATGGCAAGCCAGAAGCTCTCGCCCTCGCTGAAAACAAGCTCTTGCGAGGTTGATTCCTAGCCTACGCGATACCTCAAGGCTTGGCCTTGTCATGCGCCGCGTATTCAGG
>JBJTSL010000016.1:0-4409 GCA_046076625.1 Allobrachymonas sp. | reverse complement strand
TCTACCCGCTGTGGATCACGCAGTGCGGCGCCGCTATTGGTAAGCCAGGCACGGCACACACGCCGATGTGCGCGAACTTCGTGGCTGAAGCGATAGCGAGCTGTTCGATCAAACTATCGCTGCCCCAGGGTCAACAAGCCGCGCCCTCCGGTGGCACAGCCCCCACCTTCAATTCTGGCGTCGGCCAGGCATCGGGTGGCTCAGTTTCTGCCAATGTAGGATCGGCCGCAGTGCTTGCAGGTACAGTCAATCCCCAGAGTGCTGCGACACAACAGCTGTACGCTGTGCAAGTCGCTACCTGCAAAGAGGAGGCGCAGGCCGCTCTAGCGATCTACGCCCAACGCCATGCGGTCAATCCGCAAAGCGATAAACCCTATCCGCCGAGCCAGCACACGATCGATGACCTGAAAAAAACGACGCCCGCTGTTTTGGTTGCGTCCGCTAGCGGCTTAGGCAATTTGGGTCTATTAGGTGGCGGTTCAACCCCGCGTGGTGCATCTGGCCGTGAGGGTGCAGCCTCTGGCGACGCACGCGACCGCTTTAACACGGGCAGCGATAGCGCACGGGATCGCAGCGGCGCGGCGAGAGATAGCACGAATGAGCGCGGTAACGCACCGATCGAAAACGTTCGTGACCCAAGAGGCGCAAATCCACGTGCAGAGGATGCTGCGCGCGGCAGCGCAGCCAGTGCGCCTGACGCTCGTGATGCCAGAGCTACACTTGACCCACGGTCTTCGCCCACAACGCCTGCGCCCGGTGCGGCTGGCTCGCAGCGCGCGATGGGCTTGCCAACTTTGCCTGGCATGACGAGCTCGCGCGGCAACGAAGCTGCGGGTGGTTCGCGTGCGCCAGGCGCGGGGGATACTCAGCAAGCCAGACTGGGGCAGCTGCCTCCAACGGATGGCACGAATCCACCAGGTGGGGGTGGTCGAGAAACTCCGCGCGTCGGCCTACCAGCTGCGCCGGGGATGGCGGCACCGCCTGGCTCGCAAGACGCAACGCCACGAACCAATGAGGCTGCCGCACGTCAACTGCCCGGACCTGCCAGCCCGCCTGCCGCATTACCGCCCTTTGGTGCCCGCCCCGTGCCCAATACACCACCCCCACCATCTGGGCCTGTGGGCGGAGCCTTACCCGCAATGCCTGCGCTTGCCGGAATGCCTGCAGCACCAGCACCAGATCGACCCGTGCCAGCGGCACTGCCAACCACGCCGCCCGCTTCGCCGCCGACCACGCCCCCACTGCAGACAGCAAGCCTCGCCCCAGATCAGCAGCTTCGCGCTGCCACCTGCACGCATGCGAGCCTAGGGCGGGGACAAGCCATGCCGAGCACGCCGCCTGCCGATGGGGCATACAGCTGTCCGGCAGGTCCAGCGCTCACCCTATGTGAGACTTTGCTGCGCAGCAATCCCTTGTTGGTCAAGCGCTGTCAAGTGGTGGCGCGTTGAAACATCCCGATTGCTCCGACGCCCAGACAAAACACTCAACTGAACAATTGTTCGTCTTGTAGCCAGCGCCGCGCTTGCCCAAAATGCCCGCAGCCAATGAAAGGCTCGGGCGGGCGCATGGCGGATCGTGGTGAGGGATGATTGGCAGTCAGCACCAAGTGGCGACCCTCTGCGTTGTGTGATGCGATGAGTGCACGCTTGGCCTGCGCATGCGCACCCCAGAGCATGAAGACGATGCCCTCGCTCTTTTGCGCGCAAGCCTCGATCAGTGCGTCAGTGAGTATTTCCCAACCGCGTTTGGCATGGGAGGCGGGTTGGCCTTCTTCCACAGTGAGGCAAGTGTTGAGCAGCAAGACACCTTGCGCTGCCCAAGCGCGCAGCGAACCGTGCGTGGGCAGGCCAACGCCGCGCGCTGCGCTGCCCACATCGCGCTGAATTTCCTTGAAGATATTGCGCAAGCTGGGTGGAATCTTGATACCCCGAGCCACAGAAAACGCCAAACCTTCAGCCTGCCCCGCGCCATGGTACGGATCCTGACCCAAGATCACCACGCGCACCTTCGCAAGCGCTGTCAATTCCAGAGCCGCAAAAGGCTGAGGAGGAAAAACAACGGCCTCCGCTGCAAGACGCGTTTGCAAAAAGTCTTTGAGCTGCTGCCCGATGGCCTGCGAAAAAAAATGACTGAGTAAAGGCAACCAATCGGCTTGAACTTGCGTGCTGTCCCACGTACCTTGCCATTGAGAAACAGGCTCAGCGTCTAGCAGCGGATTTTGAACAAAATCGGTCATGAGCCGGCAAGAAATGTGCGCAGAATGATATCAAATAAATAGCGATTATTCTGCTTATGCAAACAGCGCTGCTAGCGCCTGCCCAGGCTCATCTGCTCGCATGAAAGCCTCACCCACGAGGAAAGCGTGCACATCATGCGAGCGCATGCGCCGCACATCCTCTTTGCTTAAGATGCCGCTTTCCGTCACAAGTGGCTTGTCTTTAGGCACATCCGCGAGCATGGACAGTGTCGTATCCAGCGTCACTTCAAACGTACGCAAATTCCGATTGTTAATGCCCAACATCGTCTTGCTCGGCACGTTTTTGAGCTTTAAGGCGCGCTCCAATTCTGCGCGGTCATGCACTTCCACGAGTACGGCCATGTCGAGCGACAAAGCGCAGGCTTGCAAATCCGCCATTTGCGCATCATCGAGGCAGGCCGCGATCAGCAAAATGCAATCCGCGCCCATCGCCCGCGATTCATAAATCTGATACGGCTCAATCATGAAGTCTTTGCGCAGCACGGGTAGCTCGCAAGAAGCGCGAGCCAGCTTCAAATAATCCGGCTGGCCTTGGAAGAATTGCCGATCCGTGAGCACCGACAAACACGCTGCAGACACCACGCGTTTCTTCGCCGCATCGCTGAGCTTCGAAGTTTTTTCTTCCTTCTGAATCTGCGCCAAATTCCCCATCGCATAGCTCTGCGCAATATCGGCAGGATCAAAGTCGTCGCGCAACACACCCTTGGAGGGCGAAGCTTTTTTCACTTCTGCGATCACCGCGGCCTGCCCCGCAGCAATCTTCGCGCGCATCGCACCTACATAGTCGCGCACACCCGTGCGGCTTTCTGCGTCGGCGCGCACAGCCTCAAACGAATGCTTTCGCTTGGCGGCTGCGATTTCTTCGCGTTTGACGGTGATGATTTTTTGGAGGATGTCAGACATGGTGTGTTGGTACTCTTTACGCAGCCAGCATTTTCGTGGAGGAAACAAGAGTTTCCAACTTACCCCTCGCCGCTCCCGACTCCAGCGCCCTGCGCGCACACTCAATACCGTCTTTGATCGACTCACTCACATTCGCTGCATAAAGAGCCGCTCCCGCATTGAGCAATACAATGTCGCGCGCTGCACTCGGTTTGTTGTCCAACACATCGAGCAGCATTTGCTTGCTTTGCTCGGGCGTTTCGACGCGCAGGCTGCGGGTGCTGGCCATGGTGAAGCCGTAATCTTCGGGGTGGATTTCGTATTCGGTGATTTCACCGTCCTTCAGTTCACCGACCATGGTGGCAGCGCCCAAGCTCACCTCGTCCATGCCATCGCGGCCGTAAACGACGACCGCATGCTCGGCGCCCAGGCGCTGTAGGGCGCGCACTTGAATGCCCACAAGATCCGGGTGGAACACGCCCATCAGGATATTCGGCGCGCTGGCCGGGTTGGTCAGGGGCCCGAGGATGTTGAAAATGGTGCGGATGCCGAGCTCTCTGCGAATGGGTGCAACATGCTTCATTGCGGTGTGATGATTCGGCGCGAACATGAAGCCGATGCCGATATCTTCAATACATTGCGCAATCTGCTCGGGCTTCAGGTTGATGTTCACGCCCAGTGATTCGAGCACATCTGCGCTGCCGCTCTTGCTGCTCACGCTGCGGCCACCATGTTTGCTCACCTTCGCTCCGGCCGCTGCTGCGACGAACATGGAGCAGGTCGAAATGTTGAACGTGTGCGAACCATCGCCCCCCGTGCCAACGATATCGACTAGGTGTTTTTTGTCAGCCACGTTGACTTTGGTCGAAAACTCGCGCATCACTTGTGCTGCGGCCGTGATCTCGCCAATCGTTTCTTTCTTCACGCGCAAGCCGATGATGAGCGCTGCCATCATCACCGGGCTCATCTCGCCGCTCATGATCATGCGCACGATTTTGAGCATTTCGTCATGGAATATCTCGCGGTGTTCAATCGTGCGTTGCAGGGCTTCTTGGGGGGTGATGGGCATGATGGATCTCTTAGCTTAAATGATGGAAGAATTTTTGAACGCAGAGGACGCGAAGATTTCGCAGAGGGCACAGAAGCAATACCAAAAGAAGAAAAACGAAAGGCGCTGGTATTCGGTAGATGTTTTGCTTGCAGGCATTCTAATTTTGCATTTTCTTTTATCTGGTCTTTTTTGCGTCTTTTGCGAAACCTTCGCGTCCTC
>JBJTSL010000015.1:0-8216 GCA_046076625.1 Allobrachymonas sp. | reverse complement strand
AAGCGGTTTTTGAACCTCGTGATCAACATGCAGCAACGTCAGTGGATTCAGGGTATGTGGGACACGGCGCACCAGTTCGATTTGCCGATCAAGTTCACTCCACAGCCTTGTGGATAACGGGGCTAATGGGAAATCTGGGTTCAAGCCAAATTTTTCAGAGAAATCAGCCGTTACTCGGCATGAAATTTGCGCGGTATGCTATTGATTGAATAGCATTCAATAGTGTCGCATTTCAGCGAAGCGGCTTGGCTTTTTGCAGTGACAGCATCTCAGTCTGCAATTGAAGCAGTTGCTGGTCTTGCGCCAGCATGTAGCGGTTGGCATGGCGGATGCGGCGCGCCAGCAGGCGCAGCAGGCCGGCCATGAGCTGGGCAGCCGAGAGTGCATCGGCCTCAAACATTTGGATGAAATCGCTGCGCTTGAGCACAGCAGCGCGCGTGGGCACAAGCGCTTCGCAGGTGGCCGAATGGGCTTGGCCGTCGATGAAGCCCACTTCGCCAATGATGTGACCCGGCTGCGCCACCCGGTGCACCAAATGGCCGCCTTCTTTGGTGCTGCGGCTGGAAATTTCTGCCTCGCCGGAGACGAGAATCATCAAGCGCCCTTCGTTGGCCGCGCCTTCCGAGGTGATTTTGTCCCCCGCGCGGAAGGACTCCATCTCCATCAAAGCGGCAATGCGTAGCGAGACACCGCTGGGCATGCCTTGAAATGCTGAACCTGAGCGCAACAAGGCAGCAATCTGGTCTATTTCTGTTTGGAGAAGCACGACATGTCTAGGATAAAGATATAGTGTTATTTTATCCATGCAGAACCGCATGGCAGAGCGTTAATACAGTTCAACGAGATGCCAACTGACGCCAAACTTTCAATGAAATGAGGAGCAGGGTAAACCACGGCAAGCATCGTCTCAGAAGTGACCCAAAAATAGAGGGAGTTGCTCTAAAAACTAGAGCGCCCAGCGCTTGACAAGGATTTGCGGCGTCAAGCGCTGGACAATGACTTCATGACTGCATTTTGTCTGCCCTGCTGGCCACTTATGCCCAAACTGCAAAAAAACAAAGCCTCTCGCCAATCTGTCTCGCCCAATCTGAGGGATTCGTCTGCGTTGCATTCAGAAGCGCCCTCCATGGCCTTGCTGGCCATGGAAATGCGGGCTTTTTGGGAGTTTGGTGCCGTCGTTCCCGCTTGGCCTGCACTGATGCGAGCGCCGCGCGGCGATGGTCATACCGTCATCGTGTTTCCCGGCTTGGCGGCCAGCGATGTGTCCACCATGCCTTTGCGCCGCTATTTGGAGACGCTAGGTTATGACGTATTGGGTTGGGAGCAAGGCAGCAATTTCGGCCCCCGAGCAGGCGTGCTTGAGTCCGCGCGTAGGCGTGTGCAAGATGCGGCGCAGGTCAGCGGCAGAAAAGTGAGCCTCGTAGGCTGGAGTTTGGGCGGCATCTATGCCCGGGAAATTGCCAAGGAGGTGCCGAGCGATGTGCGCTGTGTGATCACCTTGGGCACACCTTTTGCCGGTGCACCCCGATCGACGCATGCATGGCGGATTTACGAAGCAGTCAGTGGCCGCAAAGCAGACCGCGAAACCGAGCAGTATGAGATTCATGTGGCTCCGCCAGTGCCCACTACCAGTGTGTTCTCCCGCAGCGATGGCATCGTGGCCTGGCAAGGCAGCTACCAAGCGCCGCAAACCAGCCATGAGCACACCGAGAACATTGAAGTCGTGGCCAGCCACATCGGAATTGGCCTGAATCCCAGTGCTTGGTGGGCCGTGGCCGACCGCTTGGCGCAGCCGCAAGACCAATGGAAGCCGTTTGCCAAACCCAAGATGATGGGGCTGGAGACTTTGGTGTTTCCGAATGCTTATCGTGGCTGATTCTTGAGCGTGTTGGATGGAACGCCGGCGTATTTGCTTGATAGAGCGCTATTTATTTAATAGCAATCAACCTGTCAACCACTGATCTTTGGTAGACAAGCCAATCGGCACTTGACTCGGGATATTGAACAATTGCTGCTTCAGCCAATGCGTGCTGACCCGCGCAATGATCTCGTGATGGCGCACTTCACTGCTTAAAGCAGCGGCATTGCGCCTAGCCAAAAAAGTGCTCGGAATTTGCTTGGCATTGCCGGCAAAAGTGAAATGATCGGCTTGATCCAGCCACAGCAAGCTCTTCTTGCCGGCAGGCAGTGCGTCAAACACCATGCGACGACTCTCTGGCGTTTCGCCATTGCCAATCACTTCACCATCTTCACTGCCGGTGCATAGCAGCACCGGGCGCGTCGCGCGGGCCAGCTCTAGCCGACCCTGCTCCAAACTCACGCCAGCTCCCAAGGCAGGACTCATGGCAATAAACGCTTTAGCATTGGGTTCTGCGCCACCCACGCCATTGCGTTGCCAGCCCGCCGCCAGCAAGGTAGAACGCGCACCAAACGAATGCCCGCCGATGACCAATTTTTCCAGCGGTACGGCTGACCAAATGCCCCCAGCCACCGCTTGCAGGCGCTTCATTTGCGCCACAGCAAAGCCAATATCTTGGGTGCGTGCGCTGAGTTGTTGGGCGGATCCAGCGGCGCGAAGCGAACTCCATCCCCCTTTGAGCGCCGCTGTGTCACTGCCCGCATGCTGCAAATGCACCACCAGCAAGCCCGCATTCGCCCAAGCCTGCCCCCACACATCGCCGCCTTCCCTTTTGCCGCCCAAGCCATGCGAGTACAGCACCACGCCCAACGGCTGCCCCACGGGCCAACGCAGCAGCACCGGGATTTCGCGCCCGGCTCGGCTGGCGTCCACCCAAGTGTCTAACTGAGGCGCTGGCAAATTCGCAAACGTAGGGGCAGACAGCCCAACAAGCCCTGCCGCTGTGGCCACCAAGCATTGCCGGCGATTCAATGCCACCTGAGGGCTAAAACAAAGAGGTCGGACATTCACGCTTGTTTCCTAGAGTGTTTTCATGTTTACTCAACGCAGGCGCTAGCGCCGTTGACGACACGCCCCTCGCTGCTTTACTTCACTTTACTTTGAACCCAGATCCATGCCACTTTCCCCGCAAGACAACCCCGACGGCCAAATTCCCATGCCTTTCGAAGCCGCCGATCACTACGCGCAATGGGTCATGGCGCAGGCGCGGCAGGCAGATTTTTCGGGATTGAGGGTGATGCGCGATCTGGCCTACAGCGCGCATCCTTTGCAGCGCTGCGATGTTTTTTCGCCATCGCCATCCAACAGCTTCGCGCCCATCTTGCTGTTTTGGCACGGCGGCGGCTGAGCCAATGGCTACCGCCAGTATGCGCATTTCATGGCTCGGCAGGTGTGTAGCCTCGGAATTGCCTTGGTCGCTCCGTCTTACCGCCTCGCACCTGCGCACAAGCTGCATTGCGCCTATGAGGATGCACTAAGTTGCCTCGCGTTCGTGCAGGCTCAGGCGTCGAGCTGGGGGCTGGATGCGCAGCGCATCTTGCTGGCTGGCCACTCCGCAGGCGGTCATTTGGCGGCTCTTGTCGCCTTGCGCGGAATGCGAGATCAGCCTCCATCCATCCGCGCTTGCCTGCCCATCAGTGCAATTTTGGATTTGCACCACCCTGCTCCCGCGCCCGGTAGCCTAGAAAAGCGGGTGTACACGATGCTATTAAATGACCCTAGCCAAGATGCGCTGATGAGCCCGATCTGTTGGACGGCTGGCAATTCGATTCCTTTCGAACTGACCGTGGGCGAACACGACAGCGAGCGCGTACGCCTGGGCAATCGTCGCTTGCATGCCCTGCTTCAACTTCAAACGACACCCAGCGCCCTTCATCTCCAAGCCGGACAAAGCCACTTCGATACGCACACCAGTTTGCAAAACAACAAGCATCCATGGTATGCCTTGCTGCACCGCTATGCGTTCTAGCGAAGCGGTGCAGTTCCACTATGAAACCCCCATAAAGGTGAATTGGCAGTGCCCAAACCCGAGGAATTGATTTAATCTGTAGATCTTGTTCAATGAGGAGCTCGTCATGACATTCACCACCCGCCGCCGCGCCATCACCGTCGCTTCCACACTCGCTGCCAGCGCTGCCATTCCCGGCTTGGCGCAGGCACAAGCCTACCCCACCAAGCAGGTGACGATGGTGGTGTCTTATCCCGCAGGCGGTGACACCGATGCTCTGGGACGCGTGTTTGCCGAAAAACTCAGCACACGCCTGAGTCAGCAGGTGGTGGTGGAAAACCGGCCAGGCGCCAGCGGCACGATCGGCAACGCCTTCGTGGCCAAGGCCGCGCCCGATGGCCACACCTTGCTCATGACGCCGAGCACCATTTCCTCCGCCCTGCTGGTGCTCAAGCCCGGTACTGGCGGAGCCTACGACACCGTGGGTGATTTCGCCCCCGTGTTCCACATGGGCACCCAGCAGCTGTTTCTCGTGGTCAACAGTTCCACAGGCATCAAGGATGTGAAGGGCTTGATTGCTGCTGTCAAGGCCGACAAGATCAAAACCTACGGTAGTCCCGGTAGCAGCAGCCCGATGCACATCTTGGGTGAAATGTTCAACCGGGCTGTGGGTGTGAAAATCCAGCAGGTGCCTTATCGCGGCAGTGCGCCTGCGGTCACTGACCTTGTGGGTAACCATATTCAATTCATGTACACCACGCTTGGGCCCGTGCGCCAGCACATCGAGCGCGGCACGCTCACCAACATTGCCGTAGCAGACAGCGTGCGCTCGCCCTTTGCGCCGAACGTGCCCACGCTGGAAGAGCAAGGCGTGCGCAGCGCCAACTTGGGCGCGTGGCAAGGCATCATGGCTCCCAAAGGCACGCCTCAGCGTGTCATCGACACCCTCAATGCGCATATGAATGAGATCATGAAGATGCCTGATGTGCAAGCACGCATGGCCTTGGCCACCACCGTGCCTTCCGGCGGCGAGCCGCGCTACTTGGGCCGCACCCATGCCTCAGAATACGACCGCATGGCCAAGGTGATTGCCGATTTGGGCATCAAGGCCGATTGAAGCAGGCGTTGAGCTGCGGGCTTCACCACCAGCGTCTTGTGCGATAATTCGCGCACTGGAAACGTGACCGAGAGGCCGAAGGTGCTCCCCTGCTAAGGGAGTATGGGGTGTAGAGCCCCATCGAGGGTTCGAATCCCTCCGTTTCCGCCAGTGAACATGAAAAACCCGCCCAGAGGCACTCTTGGCGGGTTTTTTTCAGCGCCTTTTAACGCTTTTTCAGCGTCTTCATCGGGGTCATCTGTGGATATTTCTTTGCTTGTAAAAGCCGCCATCATGGGCATCGTGGAGGGCCTCACGGAGTTTTTGCCGATTTCATCCACCGGGCATCTGATTTTGGTGGGCAGCTTGCTGGGCTTTCACGACGAAAAGGCCAAAGTGTTTGACATCGCGATTCAAACCGGAGCGATTTTTGCCGTGATTCTGGTCTATTGGCAGAAGATTCGCGAGACTTTGGTGGCATTGCCCTCCGAGAAAAAAGCGCAGCAATTCGCGTTGAATGTGTTCATCGCCTTTGTGCCGGCGGTCGTCATGGGGCTGCTTTTTGGCAAAGCGGTCAAAGAGCATTTGTTCACACCTGTGGTCGTGGCCAGCACGTTCATCATCGGGGGGTTCATCATTTTGTGGGCGGAAAAGCGCCAGCAAACGACAGTGCGTGTGCACAGCGTGGACGATATGAGTTCGCTGGATGCCATCAAGGTAGGCCTCGTGCAATGCCTGGCTCTCATCCCCGGCACGAGCCGCAGCGGCGCAACCATCATTGGCGGCATGCTGCTGGGTCTCTCACGCAAAGCGGCCACTGATTTTTCTTTCTTCCTCGCCATGCCAACGCTGATTGGCGCAGGCGCCTATAGCCTCTACAAAGAACGCGCCCTGCTCTCCATGGCAGATGTGCCGATGTTTGCTGTTGGCCTCGTCTTCAGCTTTGCGAGCGCATGGCTGTGCGTACGTTGGTTGCTTCGCTATATCTCCACCAATAACTTCGTGCCATTCGCTTGGTATCGCATCGTTTTTGGCATCGTCGTGCTCGTGACAGCCTACACAGGATGGGTGAAGTGGGCAGCCTGAAGCAAGTTGACGGGCATTCGCCTTGGCGAATGAGCGTGGCGCCCATGATGGACTGGACAGATCGGCATTGCCGCTATTTCCATCGCCTGCTCACCAAGAACACCCTGCTCTATACCGAGATGGTGACAACCGGGGCTTTGCTGCATGGTGACGTACCGCGTCATTTGGATTTCAATGAACAAGAGCACCCTGTCGCTTTGCAGCTGGGCGGCAGCGAGCCGCAGGATTTGGCCAAGGCCGCCAAACTCGGCCAGCAATGGGGCTATGACGAAATCAATCTCAATTGCGGTTGCCCCAGCGAGCGCGTGCAGCGTGGGGCGTTTGGCGCTTGCTTGATGAACGAGGCTTCTCTGGTGGCCGATGGTGTGAAGGCGATGCTGGATGCGGTGAGCATTCCTGTGACCGTCAAGCACCGCATTGGCATTGACAAAACCGAGAGCTATGAATTCGTGCGTGATTTTGTTGGCACGCTGGCCGATGCGGGCTGTAGAGTGTTTCTCGTGCATGCACGCAATGCTTGGCTCAAGGGTTTGTCGCCGAAAGAGAATCGCGATATTCCGCCGCTGCGTTATGAGAGTGTCTATCAGCTCAAAAAAGAATTTCCTCAGCTCACCATTTGCATCAATGGCGGCATCACGACGACAGAACAGGTCAACGCGCATTTGCAGCACGTCGATGGCGTGATGATTGGGCGCGAGGCTTATCACAACCCGTATTGGATGGCGTCTTGGGATGCTGATTTTTTTGGCGATGCTTCCGCGCAAAAGCCATCTCGAGAAGAAGTAGAAGCGCAAATGTGCGACTACATGGCGCGCCGCAAGGTGCAATTCGACACCGCTTGGCATTCGGTGGCTCGCCATATGCTTGGCTTGCGCCATGGCCAAGCCGGCTCACGTGGCTGGCGGCAGGTGTGGAGCGACCATCGGCTCAAGGCGGAGACTGCGCATCAGGTGAGCCAAACTGCCCAAGCCAGACTCCCAGTCAGCGATTTACTCACAAATTAAGAGCAAACTTCGCTTATTTGATGCCGGCGTGACCGCGATTTAAGCACAAAATTACCCGCTAGGCAGACTCGCTTTGCGAGCTGTTTGAAGCTGATTTTCTAGGTTGGGAACTCTAAAAGTCATTATTTTTGCTGCACTGCAACATAAATGACTTGCAAATACACGGGATTACCCTATACTTCATTTCATGTTGCAGTGCAGCAAAAAAGTTTTCCCCTGTTTTTAATCCCTTTATTTAGGAGTTCGCCATGTTGACCGTTGAACAAGTTCTCGCCGCCCAAAAAGCAAATTTTGACACCCTGTTTGGCTTGACCCACAAAGCCTACGCTGGCGTGGAAAAGCTCGTTGAGTTGAACCTCACCGCTGGCAAAGCTGCTTTGAATGAAGCCGCCGAAGGCGCGCAAGCCGCCTTGTCAGTGAAAGACGCACAAGAGCTGTTGGCTCTGCAAGCTTCTTTCCTCCAGCCTTTGGCTGAGAAGAGCGTGGCTTACAGCCGTCATTTGTATGACATCGCCTCCAGCACCGGCGCAGAGTTCACCGCTGCTTACGAAGCACAAACTGCAGCTGCACAAAAGCAATTCGCCGGCATGGTCGATAGCATCGCCAAAAACGCACCCGCTGGCTCTGAGTCTGCTGTCGCTGTGATGAAAAGCGCAGTGGCTGCTGCCGGCAATGCCTACGACGCGATGCAAAAAGCTGTTAAGCAAGCCAGCGACATGGCCGAGCAAAACATTGCTGCCGTGAGCCAAACTGCTGCGAACAGCACCAAAGCCACCGCACGCAAGCGTTAATTTTTCACGCACTCGGCTGCGCAGGCTTGAAATCTCCCAAGCGATGCTCATTTGTTTAGAGTGCGAACCTCACACCGGGTGTGCACCCTGAGCGCACAATCGCGTTATTGAATCTGTGAGCTGTGATGCACACAGATTCCATGTGAAAGTTGTCTCCTCGGGTCCTCGTCCAATCCTCGCGATTGCGGAGATCCATTTCAAAGCCAAGTTGCAAAACTTGGCTTTTTTTTTGTCTTTACCGCAACAAAGCCTTCAAAGCATTTTGTAAACGTCTGGCCGAAGCCTAGTCATGTGCGCTGGCCAGCACGGTGGCCGTGTCTTGCTGCCAGGTATCTTTGGGCGTTGCAGCACCACGCTTGGTGAGCAATTGGAG
>JBJTSL010000014.1:0-4255 GCA_046076625.1 Allobrachymonas sp. | reverse complement strand
ATTGCCATTCGCATCCGTGCTGCCTTTGCAGGCATAGCAGGTGCAGGTGGGGTCGATGGGCTCGTGGCTTGTTTTGTGTTTCGCGTTGCGGATTTTCACGTCACCATAGCGGGTGAAAAAATGGCCGTTGCGTGCATTGCGCGTGGGCATCACGCAATCGAACATATCCACGCCAGCGGCTACGCCATCGACCAAATCTTCAGGTGTGCCGACGCCCATCAGGTAGCGCGGTTTGTTGGTGGGCAAGCGATGCGGCGTGTGATCCATGATACGCAGCATCTCGGCTTTGGGCTCACCCACGCTCACGCCGCCAACGGCGTAGCCGAGGAAGTTCATCTCGACCAGCTTGTCCAGAGACTCTTGCCGCAGGTTTTCAAACATGCCGCCTTGCACGATCCCAAAGAGCGCGTTCGGATTCTCAAGCCGCACAAACTCAGTTTGGCAACGCGTAGCCCAGCGTAGTGATAACTCCATGCTTTTGCGAGCTTCAAGTTCAGTCGTGATGTGACCCTTCACGTCATACGGCGTGCATTCGTCAAATTGCATCACGATGTCGGAATTGAGCACGGTTTGGATTTGCATGCTCACTTCGGGTGTGAGAAAGAGCTTGTCGCCATTCACAGGTGAGGCAAAGCGCACGCCTTCTTCGCTGATCTTGCGCATCTTGCCCAGGCTCCACACTTGGAAGCCACCACTGTCGGTCAAGATCGGTTTGTGCCAACCTTCAAAGCCATGCAGCCCGCCAAACTGCTGCATCACATCGAGGCCCGGGCGCATCCACAAATGAAAGGTGTTGCCCAAAATAATCTGCGCACCCATCTCATGCAAGCTGCGCGGCATCACCCCCTTCACCGTGCCGTACGTACCCACAGGCATGAAGATCGGTGTTTGTACGATGCCGTGATTGAGCCTGAGCGTGCCTCGGCGGGCGTGTGAATCGCTGTCTGTTTTGATAAGTTGAAAATCGAGCATAAGGGCTTTCAGGCAGTTTTTCTTTGGAGCAGCATTGAATCGCCATAACTGAAAAATCGATACTTTTCTTGCACAGCAGTTTTGTACAGCGCCATGATGTGTTCATAGCCTGCGAAGGCGCTGACCAGCATCATGAGCGTGCTTTTGGGCAGGTGGAAATTGGTGATCAGCATGTCCACGATTTGGAATTCAAAGCCGGGGGTGATGAAGATGTTGGTGTCGCCGCTGGTTTGCTGGTTTTTGGCATAGCTTTCTAGTGTGCGCACTGTGGTGGTGCCTACTGCGATGACTCTGCCACCTCGTGCTTTGCAGGCTTCTATTGACTTGAGCGTTCCAGTCGGAATCTGATAGCGCTCAAAATGCATCGTGTGATCGGCAATGTTATCTGCTTTGACGGGCTGGAAAGTACCTGCGCCCACATGCAGGGTGACGAAGGCTTTTTCAACGCCTTGGGTTTCGAGCTGCGCAAACAAGGCTTCATCAAAATGTAAAGCCGCTGTAGGCGCAGCAACTGCGCCGGGATGCTTGGCAAACACAGTTTGATAGCGTTGCTCGTCTTGCTTCTCGTCTTCATGCGTGATGTAGGGCGGCAGCGGCACATGGCCGAATTGCTCCATCACCCAATACGGATCGTGGCTGAGCTCAAATCGGAAGAGTGCACCTTTCTCATCCGGCCAGCGGCCGATCAGCTGGGCTTTGATGATCTCTGCTCCATTGCCATACAGATGCACCCAATCGCCCAGTCGCGGCTTCTTGCTCACCTTCATGTGCGCCACCACTTCTTTACCCGAGACAACACGCTCAATCAGCAGCTCCAGCTTGCCGCCCGTGGCCTTCTCGCCAAACAGCCTTGCTTTCACCACTTTTGTATCGTTGAAGACGAGCAAATCGCCTGTTTGCAGAAGATCAGGCAGCTCATGGAAGATGCGATGAAAGGCTTGCGCGCTGCGGCCATCGAGCAAGCGAGAGGCAGTGCGTTCGGCGGCAGGGTGTTGAGCAATCAACTCTGGAGGAAGCTCAAAATCGAAATCTTGCGTCGTGAATCGCCGGTTCGCCGGCATAGAATCTGCGTGAGGTGCTATGAATTGCATAGTATCTTGAGGATCGGACAGATCCGTGCCAAGTGAACAATTCATAATTATCCTATGCCCCGTCATTCCCCTAGGTCAGAAACAGCCGTCGCCCCAAAGGCTCAGCCCAAATCTGCTGCGGAAAAAGCAATGGATAAGCTGGGCTTGCATCGCCCGATTGATTTCGCCCTGCATTTGCCGATCCGCTACGAAGACGAAACGAAGATCAAAAAATTGGAAGATGTACTCGACGGCGAGCACGCACAGATAGAAGGCGAGATCACCAGTTGTGAGATTGCTTATCGCCCACGCCGTCAGCTGGTGGCGATCTTGAACGACGGCACTGACTCTTGCCAACTGCGCTTCTTCAATTTCTACCCCTCGCAGCAAAAGCAGTTGGCAGTCGGTACAAAAATCCGCGCTCGTGGTGAGCTGCGAGGTGGCATGTTTGGTTGGCAGATCGTGCATCCGGTGTGCAAAGCAGCGGGCAGTGCACTGCCCGTCTCGCTCACGCCGGTGTATTCCACGGTGGCGGGTTTGCCGCAGCCCTATCTGCGCAAAGCCGTCGTCAATGGCATGGCCAAGGCCGAGGCCTCTGGGGCGCTCCAGGAGACCATTCCTGCGCAAATTTTGAGCAAAATCAGTGATTCTCCGACATGGAATCTACGTGAGGCGCTATCATTTTTGCACTACCCTGCGCCGGATGTGACGCTCGCGCAGTTTGAAGACCACACACATCCAGCTTGGCAACGGCTCAAAATTGAAGAACTGTTGGCGCAGCAGCTCTCCCAGCTCACCTCGCGCAAGGAACGCGATGCTTTGCTCGCACCTGCGCTGAAAGCCCTGAAAAGCGGCTTGCATGAAAAGTTGCTGGCATCGCTGCCCTTCGCGCTGACGAATGCTCAGCGACGAGTGAGTGAGGAGATTGCGCAAGACTTGCAGCAAACCCGACCGATGCATCGCCTGTTGCAAGGCGATGTCGGCTCAGGCAAAACGATTGTGGCCGCGCTGGCTGCGGCAATCTGCGTGGATGCAGGCCAGCAATGTGCGCTCATGGTGCCCACTGAAATTTTGGCCGAGCAGCATTTTCGCAAGCTCGTGGTCTTGCTCGAACCTTTGTTTGAGCCTTTGAATTTGAAAGTGGCCTGGCTCACGGGCAGTCAAACAGCCAAACAACGCCGCGAGGCTTTGGCTTTGATCGAAAGCGGCCAAGCGGCTCTCGTGGTGGGCACGCACGCCATCATTCAAGACAAGGTGATCTTCAACAACCTCGCGCTGGCCATCGTCGATGAGCAGCATCGCTTCGGCGTGGCACAACGCTTGGCTTTGCGAGCGAAGATGAATTCAGTGGGTCACGAGCCACACTTGCTCATGATGACGGCCACGCCGATCCCGCGCACTTTGGCGATGAGCTATTACGCGGATTTGAATGTCTCCACGATTGACGAGCTGCCGCCGGGGCGTACGCCGATTCTCACCAAGGTGCTGTCTGACGCACGCAAAGCGCAGGTGATTGATCGCATCGAAGATCAGATCAAACAAGGTAGGCAGGTCTATTGGGTCTGCCCGCTCATCGAAGAATCCGAAATGCTCGATTTGAGCAACGCCACGCAAACGCACCAAGATCTCGTGCAAGCATTTCCAGGTATGTTGATCGGTCTCTTGCATTCACGCATGCCACCCGCAGAGAAAAAAGCCGTGATGCAGCTGTTCTCCGGTGGCGAGATGAAGCTGCTGGTGAGCACCACGGTGATTGAAGTGGGCGTTGATGTGCCCAACGCCTCGCTGATGGTGATCGAGCATGCCGAGCGCTTTGGCCTCTCACAATTGCATCAGCTTCGCGGCAGAGTCGGGCGCGGCGCGGCTGCTTCAGCTTGCGTGCTGCTGTACTCGTTAGGTGAGAGTGGCCGCTTGGGTGATATGGCGAAAGCGCGGCTCAAGGCCATGGCTGAGACGAACGACGGCTTTGAAATTGCAAGGCTCGATTTGGAGATTCGCGGGCCTGGGGAGTTTTTGGGCGCTCGGCAAAGTGGAGCTGCATTGCTGCGGTTTGCAGATTTGCTGCAAGATGCCGCGCTGCTGGAGCGCGTGCGAGCGGTTGCACCTGAGATGCTGCGCGAACATGCTGATCTTGCGGCACTGCATGTTGAACGATGGATGGGCGGGAAAGTGGACTTTCTGAAGGCTTGAGAACGCGGAAAAGCCGATCCAAC
>JBJTSL010000013.1:0-3442 GCA_046076625.1 Allobrachymonas sp. | reverse complement strand
CAAATGCGGCGCGCGTGGAAAGCGGCAGGCAGAGATGAATTGCCTTCAAAAGCCAAACATCGCTAAACCGTTCCTATAACTTATTCCATTTTCAAAACATTGATGAATTGATTATTCCAAGCACGGAAGTTGAGGAGGAGCACGGAAGGCACAGAAAATTTAAAATTCTTCTGTGAATTTCGAATACCTCCTTAACTTCCGTGTTCATCAACTAATAGGAAATGAAAATTAAATTCATTGAATAAGATAGAAACGGAATCAGGGATAAAAAACGGCAACCGAAGTTGCCGTTTTTCATGGAACGAGGAAAGATTTAGTCTTCCACAAATGTCTCTTCGCGTTGCTTCTTCACCGATGGCAAGAGCACAATGGCCAGCAGCAAAGCCGCAGCGATCAGCAAGCCAGCCGACAAGGGGCGGGTGACGAACACACTCCAATCGCCACGCGAGAGCAGCAAGGCGCGGCGCAGATTCTCTTCCATCATCGGCCCTAAGATAAAGCCAAGCAGCAAGGGCGCAGGCTCGCATCCTAGCTTGTAGAACAAATAACCGACCACGCCAAAGATACCCACCATCCAAACATCAAATACGTTGTTATTGGTGGAATACACGCCAATCGCGCAGAACAGCACAATCGCTGGGAACAGATAGCGATAGGGCACGGTGAGCAGTTTGATCCAGATGCCAATCAGGGGCAGGTTCAGAACAATCAGCATCGCATTGCCGATCCACATCGAAGCGATCAAGCCCCAGAAAAGTTCTGGGTTGCTCGTCATCACCTGTGGGCCAGGCTGAATGTTGTGAATCGTCATCGCGCCCACCATCAGCGCCATCACAGCGTTGGGGGGAATGCCCAAGGTCAGCAAGGGGATAAACGAGGTTTGTGCGCCGGCGTTGTTGGCGGCTTCAGGAGCTGCCACGCCGCGAATATTGCCTTTACCGAATGGCAGTTCACCGGGCTTGAGAGAAGTTTTCTTCTCTAGCGTGTAGGCTGCAAAAGCTGCGAGCAAAGCGCCGCCGCCGGGTAACACGCCAAGCGCAGAGCCCAGCGCCGTGCCGCGCAGCACAGCTGGTGTCATGCGTTTGAAGTCTTCGACCGTTGGGAACAAGCCCGTTACTTTGGCGGTGAATACTTCGCGGTCTTCCTCTTTCTTGGAGAGATTCATGATGATCTCGCCATATCCGAACACGCCCATCGCAATCGTGATGAAGCCCACGCCGTCGGTCAGTTCCGGAATGTTGAAGCTATAACGCGCCACACCCGAGTTCACGTCGGTGCCGATCAAGCCCAAAAGCAAGCCCAGCAAAATCATGGACACGGCTTTGAGCAGCGAGCCAGAAGCCAGCACCACCGCACCAATGAGACCCAGCACCATCAGAGAAAAATATTCAGCAGGGCCAAATTTGAAAGCCAGTTCGGTGAGCGGCGGCGCAAAAGCAGCCAAGATCAAGGTGCCGACGCAGCCCGCGAAGAATGAGCCCAAGCCAGCGGCTGCAAGCGCCGGGCCCGCTCGCCCTTGCCGCGCCATTGCATAGCCATCGAGCGTCGTCACCACTGAGGAAGATTCACCGGGCAGATTGACCAAAATCGCAGTCGTGGAGCCGCCGTATTGAGCGCCATAGTAAATACCGGCCAGCATGATCAGAGCGGCAATCGGAGGCAGTGCATACGTTGCGGGCAAAAGCATCGCAATTGTGGCCACCGGGCCGATGCCGGGCAGCACGCCAATGAGTGTGCCGAGTAAGCAGCCGATGAAGGCATACAACAGGTTTTGGAACGTGAAGGCCACGCCAAAACCGAGGGAGAGGTTGTTGATCAAATCCATGGTCTGTCTTTCTTCTTGTTAGTTCATGAAAGCAGGCCAGAACGGGAACTGCAAATTCAATAGCTTGATGAAAGCCAAGTAGCTGATGATGGCCAACACCAACGCGAGGATGAACACCTCCACAGGTTTGTATTGCTCGGCCGCGATACTGGCCACAAAGGTCAGCACAAAAATGCCCACCAGCATGCCTAGCGAGGGCACACCAATCGCTGGGATGCCGCTTAAGCACACGCCGAACAACAAGTTAGCGCCAATAATGCAAAGCAAGGGCTTCCAAGAGACTGAGCCAAACTTGTCGCCATCGGCGGTAGCAACCGTGAGCGACTTGAACGTGACCACACAGCCCAAAGCGGCCAAAAGCACGCCCAGCATGCGCGGGAAGTAGCCCGGCCCCATGCGCGCACCCGCACCCATGGAATAGTTGTAAGCCCCAATGGCAAAAGCTGCGCCGACGATGATGAACATCAGCCCCGCGAAGAAGTCTTTTTGACTTTTAATATTCACACCATGCTCCTATTGTTGGTAGACCCTTTGCATTGTGTGGGTAAGCCGTAGGGCAAAGTGTGTGGGTATCACCTATCGCACCTAGGGTTAACCCGCGACTACGCGCTGTTCTGCGGCAAAAAAGTGTGAAGCCTGCCGATACGCCGGATTCTGTGCGCCTTGGTTGCCCAAAGCGTGACCGTCATTCCTCTGGGCTGGGAGTCGCCCCGCCAGCTCAATGCTACCTACCCGCACACTCGCCGGAGCCAGTTCATCGTGTGCCTATTTGGTATTGCTGCGCGCAGAGATTGCCCGTTTCACCCAGACTGAACTGGCTCGTCTCTGTTGCTCTGATCCTCAGCTTATGCCTTGCGGTTTTCGCTGGAGAGCCGTTAGCTCCTGCGCTGCCCTGTGCAGTCCGGACGTTCCTCCAGTGCTTGGTTTCCCAAATTGCACCAGCGACGGCCTAGCAGGCTTCACAGGATTGATTATCTTAGAAACTTAAATACTATTAATTTCATAGCACTTTGTGCAGATTTCATGCCGGCGAACTGCCCAAAACGCTTCAAAAAAAGAGTTTTGAAAAGCAATCAAACATCAATATGATGCAGCTTGTGCTCGCTTGCAGGTGGCTGCGCGAAAAAGCGCTCTAAGGTTTCTTTGACTGTACGAAAAGCGATGTCGCTCCAGGGTACTTGGGATTGAGAGACGAGCTGAACGGCCATGGTCTCTGTGCCGAAATTGAACTCTTTGGATTGCAATTGCGCGGTGTAGAAAAAATGCACTTGGCCAACGCGTTCAACGTTGATGAGGCTGAAGAGTTCGCCGAGCACGACCTTGGCGCCGGCTTCTTCATCGGTTTCGCGCAGTGCGCCTTGCGCAGTGGTCTCGCCGAGTTCCATGAAACCGGCGGGCAGCGTCCAGAAGCCTTTGCGGGGCTCGATGTTGCGTTGGCAAAGGAGCACTTTGAGCTCGCCGCCATCGATGATCCATGGAATCGTGCCGACGACATTGAGTGGGTTTTCGTAGTGCACCGTATGGCAGGCGGGACAAACGGCTCTGAGCTTGGTGTCACCATCGTCTGGAATACGCTGCTCGGTGGCTGCGCCGCAGTTGCGGCAGTGTTTTTGTGGG
>JBJTSL010000012.1:0-16476 GCA_046076625.1 Allobrachymonas sp. | reverse complement strand
GGTGGTGGGATCAGGCGAATAACCGGCATGAACGGCTTGGGTTTCGATTTTCATGATGAAGTGTCCTCTCTAGTGGGTGAAAAAAATTACACGCTGAGCGTCCACAGCGCCAAAGCGGCCAGTGGCGCAGTTTCGGAGCGCAGGGTACGGCTGCCCAGTGTAATCGGCGAGAAGCCTGCCTCTCGCGCTGCTTGCTCCTCCTGTGCGCTCAAGCCGCCTTCGGGCCCGGCCAAACAAAGCAAGGGGTGACCTGCATGCGCCTTGGCCCAATCTGCGGCCGCTATGGCTTGCGTGGCGAGGGAAAGAACGCTTTTTTGAAGTACTTGACTCGCTACTAAATTAGGAGCATTTGGCGCATATTCCATGCCGGCTAACAGCCATTTTTGATACAAAGCGGGGCTGAACACAGTGGGAATACGGTTGCGCCCACATTGCTCGCACGCGGCAATCGCACTGGCCTGCCAATGCGCGGTCTTTTTCTCGGCGCGCTCGCCCGACAGGCGCAGCACACTGCGCTCGGTCATGAGCGGCTGGATGCTGACGACGCCCAGTTCGGTGGCTTTTTCAATCAACCAATCCATACGTTCATTCGCTGGCATGCCGATGGCCAGATGCACCGGGCGCTTTGCTTCGCGCTCCACGGCATGATGCAAACCGATCTGCACCTGCACCTGCGAGCGCCCCATGAGCAGCACTTTCGCTTCAAATTCGCCGCCCTGCCCGTTGAACAGCGTGATAACGTCGCCTGGCTGCATGCGCAGCACCTGCACATGGCGTGCGGCAGCGGCATCGAGCTGCACAACAGCGCCCGTGCTCAGCGTTTGTGGCGTGTGAATGCGCGGCATCAGGTGCGCCCAAACGCCCAGCCGCTGGCCGCTTGCAAGTTCTCCAACTCGTCGATCACCTTGAGCAAAGGCCCGAGTTCGCGGTAGCGGTTGCAGGTGTTGCGGATGTAGTGGATGAAGCGGGGAGCATCAAGCAGGTATTTTTCTTTGCCATCGCGCAGCGTGAGCCGCGCAAAGATGCCAGCCACCTTCAAATGTCTTTGCAGCCCCATCCATTCCACCGCGCGGTAAAACGCGCCGAAGTCACTCGCCCAGTCTTCAAATGCCATCAATCCTGCTTTGCGCGCCTTTTCCCAGTAACGCACCGTGACTTCGAGCACGAATTCTTCATCCCAAGTGAGGAAGGCGTCGCGCATGAGCGAAGCCACGTCATAGCTGATCGGGCCATAGACGGCATCCTGAAAATCCAAAATGCCGAGGCGATCCGGTTCAGACAGCATCAAATTGCGCGGCATGAAATCACGGTGCACATACACGCTGGGCGAGGCCAAATTGCGTTGAATGATCAAGTCAAAAGCCGCTTGCATCGTGCTTTTTTGTGCGTCACTCAGGGAGAACTTGCGATGCTGCGCTATGTACCAATCAGGAAACAGCGACAGCTCACGTCGTAGCAGCACTTCGTCATAGGGCGGCAGCACGCCCGGCTTGGAGGCCAGTTGCCATTGAACAAGTGCATCGGTGGCCTGAATGTAGCGGCCAAAGTTGGCATGGGGCTCATCAAGGTGCATGCCTTGCATCATGGTCTGCCCGCCCAGATCGGTGAGCAACATGAAGCCCTGCGGCTCGTCCCAAGCGAGCACCTGCGGCGCGAGCAAATCCGCGCCTTTCAGCAAGCCAGCCACCTTCACAAACGGCTTGCAATCCTCTTTCTCGGGTGGCGCATCCATGATGATGCGGCTTGCGCCCTCTGCCGTGTCGATACGCAAATAGCGCCGAAAGCTGGCGTCTGCGCTGGCAATGCGCACACTCTGGGCGTTCAATTGCTGCGCCTGAGCGATATTGGCCAGCCAGTTATCGAAAGCGGCTTGGCGCTCAGGTTGCGCCCAGGTCACGGGCGCATGGGATGAGTCGTTCATGAAAGCAGTCAAAAAATGAAAACAACAGGCCGCTCAAACGGCTCATGGATAATCTCATTGTATAAACCTGTTCTGACCCTCTTTGACCCTGTCTCCCGTGCGCTTTCATCGTCTGCGACCAGCTCGTTCCGTCGTTCATGCTCAAAAAATGCCTTTGCACCCCGTGGCTTGGGCGGCTATGGCTTTATGTGTGAACGCTTGGGCGCAGTCCGCATCACCCAGTCAAGCCGCGCCTGATGAGGCCGCTCTGAGCCTCAAAGCCTCTTCTCGACTTCAAGAAAATTTCACGCCCGACCAGAAAAAAGACCAACCTACGTTCGTACGCGGCGAGCGCATCACGGGCCGACCCGATCTAGAGACCGTGATTGAAGGCCAAGCTGAGATTCGCCGCGGTGGCACGGTGCTGCGCGCAGATCGCATTGAATACAACCAGCCTGATGATCTGGCCAAGGCGCGCGGCAATGTGCGCCTGAACCGCGAAGGCAATGTGTATGAAGGCACGCAAGGCGAGGTCAAGGTGGATGCGCAGGAAGGCTTTTTCTTGCAACCACGCTATGAGCTGATCAAGAATGGTGGCCACGGCCAGGCCTCGCGCATAGATTTTGTGGACAGCGCCCGCTCTGTGCTGCGCGATGCCTCCTACACCACCTGCAGGCGAGAGCCCGAAGGCGGCGCCAAGCCCGATTGGATCATCCGCGCCGCCCAAGTGCGGCTGGACACCGATACCGATGTGGGCGAAGCCACCGATGGTCGCTTGGAATTCAAGGGAGTGCCGATTTTGGGTTCACCCTACCTCACTTTCCCGATGTCCGATGCGCGAAAAAGCGGTTGGCTGCCACCCAGCATCAACGTGGACAACATCAGCGGCTTGGAGGTTGTCGCGCCGTATTACGTCAACCTCGCGCCCAATCGTGATGCCACGATTTATCCGGGCTTCATGAGCCGACGCGGCGTGAATGTGGGCGCCGAGTTTCGCTATTTGGAGTCTAGCTATCAAGGCACAGCACGCTTGGACCTCATGCCCAGCGACCGCTTGCGCAACCGCAACCGTTGGGGCTTGACCAGCAGCCACAGCGGCTCGGTGAGCACGGGCATTGGCAACGTGGGCACAACGCTGTCCATCAACCGCGTGAGCGACGACGGCTACTGGCGCGATTTCCCACGCGCCACCGGCTCGCTCACCCAGCGCCTGCTGCCCACCGATGGCACGCTGAGCTGGGCTTCCGGCCCATGGTCGCTGTACAGCCGCGCGCTGAAATGGCAAACCTTACAGCAAACCACCTCGGTCATCACACCGCCCTATGACCGCCTGCCCCAACTCAATGGGCGCTACAGCCGTGTGAACCAAAATGGGTGGGACTACAGCTTGGAGCTGGATACCACGCGCTTTCGCTCCGTTAGCAGCCTGACTTTACAACCCAATGCTCAGCGCACCTATGCCTTGGCGCAAATCAGCCGCCCCTTCATCACACCCGGCAGCTTCTTCACCCCCAAGCTGCAACTGCACAGCACTGGCTACCAATTTGATGCACCTCTCACGGCCGGGCCTTTGGCGGGCCAGCGCTCAGCCAGCCGCGCTTTGCCCACATTCAGCGTGGACAGCGGCCTGATTTTTGAGCGCAACACGAGCTTTCTTGGCCGCAATTTGACGCAAACCTTGGAGCCTCGCGCGTTTTACAGCTACACGCCTTATCGTGATCAAAGCTCGATTCCCATCTACGACAGTGGCGCGACCGACTACAACTTTGCCACTGTCTTCAGCGAAAACGCCTTCACCGGCCAAGATCGCATCTCTGACAACAACTTGCTCACGCTGGGTTTGAGTTCGCGCTTGCTGGACCCCAACACGGGCGCTGAATTGGCCCGCCTGAGTTATGCCCAGCGCCTGCGCTTCAAAGACCAACTGGTCACCCTGCCCGGCGGCGTAGCCGACACCTCGCGCTTTTCCGACATGCTGTTTGGCGGCACTGTGAACTGGGACAAACACTGGCAATTTGACGGCACACTGCAATACAGCCCGAATCTGAAGCGCTCCCAGCGCACCACTTTGGGCGCACGCTACAGCCCCAGCGACTATCGCACGGTGAGTGCCACGTATCGCTTGAACCGGGGCGTCAGCGAGCAAATCGATGTCGGCTGGCAGTGGCCACTTAACGATCTGTGGGGCGACAAAGGCAAAAACCTTGGCGCAGGCCAAGGCCAAGGTGATGGCCGCTGGTACAGCGTGGGTCGCTTGAACTACAGTCTGCGTGACCGCAAACTCGTGGATACCTTGGTGGGCTTTGAATACGATGCGGGCTGCTGGCTCATGCGCGTGGCGCTGGAGCGACTGCAAACCACCACCACCAGTGCCAACAAGCGCATCTTGTTCCAAATGGAGTTTGTCGGCTTTGCGCGCGTGGGCAGCAACCCGCTGTCGGCGTTGAAAGCCAATGTGCCGCGCTACCAATTGCTGCGTGAGAAAATCGAGAATTCTCCCAGCCGCTTCAGCAATTACGATTGAACCTGAGTCTATGAATCTCTCGCGCCCTCTTTCCTTCCGCATGGCAACTCGCCTGTTGCTGGCCTGCTCGCTGATGCTCGGTGCAACCAGCTTTGCGCAACTGCGCACCAGCCCCAGCCTGAACCTGCCGCGCCCTGCGCAAGACAACACCCAGCGCAGCGCCGACTACATCGCTGCCATCGTCAACTCCGAACCGGTCACACATTTTGAGGTGCGCAGCCGCATGCTCCAAGTCGAGCAACAGCTTTCTTCGCGTGGCGGTAACCTGCCATCCCGCCAAGAGTTGTATGCGCAAGTGCTGGAGCGCCTGATCAACGAGCGCACACAGATCCAATTGGCCAAAGACACTGGCTTGCGTATTGATGCTGCCACGCTGGATGGCGCAGTGCTCAATATCGCCCGGCAAAACCAGCTCAGCATGGAGCAGTTGCGCGTGCGACTGCGTGAAGACGGCATCGACTACAACAATTTCCGCAATGGCTTGGCCGATCAGCTTTTGCTGCAACGCGTGCGCGAACGCGAGGTGGAAGCGCGTGTGCGCATCAGCGATACGGAGCTTGACCAATTCATCCGCGAACAACGTGAATCGCCCAGCGCTGCCGAGGTGGAAATCAACATCGCGCAAATCCTCGTGGCTGTGCCCGACAACGCGACCGACGCACAGATTGCACCCCTCGCTGCCAAAGCGCAGCGCGCCTTTGAGCGCGCACGTTCGGGCGAAGATTTCGCGGCAATTGCGCGCGAACTCTCCGATGCGCCGGGTGTGCGTGAGAACGGCGGGCAAATGGGGCTGCGTCCCGCCGAGCGCTACCCGAACTTGTTTGTAGAAAGCACCAAGAATTTGGCGGTGGGTGCTGTTGCTGCACCCGTGCGCTCAGGTGCAGGTTTCCATGTGCTCAAGCTGTTAGACAAGCGGCAAGCGGGTTTTGACAATCTCACGGTACAGCAAACCCGCGCCCGGCATATCCTGCTGCGCACCGGTGCACAGTTGAGCGAATCCACCGCACGCGAACGTTTGGTGGAGCTGCGCAAACGAATTGTGGGTGGGCTGAATTTCGCCACTGCCGCGCGTGACAACTCGCAAGACGGCTCGGCGCGTGAAGGCGGAGATCTGGGCTGGGCGGTCGCGGGCCAGTTCGTGCCAGAGTTTGAAGAAGTGATGAATGCGCTCGCTCCCGGCCAAGTGTCGGAGCCCTTGGTTTCGCGCTTTGGCGTGCATTTGATCCAAGTCCAGGAGCGGCGCGAGCGCAAGATGAACGAGCGTGAGCAGCGCGAAGCCGCGCGAGGTGCTCTGCGTGAACGCAAGCTCGATGAAGCATTTGTTACATGGGCGCAAGAGCTGCGTGCGCGCGCTTATGTGGAATTGCGTGAACCCCCGCAGTAAGCCCTCGCCGGCTATTGGCTTGAGCCAGCACTTTGCAACATAGCGGGCAGCATTTGAAGCACATTCCACGCAAACGCTTTGGCCAGCATTTTTTGGTTGATCAAGGCTTGATTGAGCAGATCGTCCGAACCATTGACCCCCACCCCGGCGAGCATGTGATTGAAATCGGCCCGGGTCTGGGTGCGCTCACGCAGCCGCTGCTGGAGCGCGCGGGTGCGATCACCGTGATTGAGCTCGACCGGGATTTGGCGGCGCATTGGCGCGCACGCTCATCTGCTTCCTCGAATGTGCAGGTCATTGAATCTGATGTACTGAAAGTGGATGTTGCCGGCATCAAATCTGCATGGAACGCTCCTGATTCAATAGCATTGAACACTGTTTTTGCGCCATTGCGCATTGCAGGTAATTTGCCCTACAACATCTCCACACCGATTTTGTTTCACCTTCTGCCCTTTGCGCATCTCGTGAAAGACCAGCACTTCATGCTGCAAAAGGAAGTGGTTGACCGCATGGTGGCCAAGCCCAGCACGGCTGACTATGGGCGATTGAGTGTGATGCTGCAATGGCGCTATGAGATGGACAATTTTTTGCATGTACCGCCCGAGGCTTTTGACCCGCCGCCGCGCGTGCAAAGCGCGGTGGTACGCATGATTCCGCATGCGCAACCCGCTGATCTCGATGCCAGGCTGCTCGAAGAATTGGTGCAAGTGGCTTTCAGCCAACGCCGCAAACTGCTGCGCCATACCTTGGGGCGCTGGCTAGACGCGCGTGACTTTGGTGGTGATTTCAATGTTCAGCGCAGGGCCGAAGAAGTGCCAGTCAGTGAGTATGTTTTTTTGACTCAATTGCTATCAAGAAGGTAGCATTGAACGCAGATTCAATGCCGGCGAATGCCCAATTTCGCCATCAAGTGCGCCCTGCGGGCTATGTTCCCTGCGCCCTCAACACGCGCCGGTATTGAATCGCCTCCGCAATATGTGTGATCTGCACCGTGCGGGCGCCAGCCAAGTCTGCTATCGTGCGCCCCACTCGCATAGCGCGGTGAATGCCACGGCCTGACCAACCCAGCCTGGCCGCTGCTTTATTCAAAAACTGCCGCGCAGCATCATCGAGCAATACATGCGCTTGCAACCTCTCACCTTCCAAGGCGCGGTTGAGCTGGCCCTGCCGCTGTTGGCTGCGTTCGCGCGCCAATTGCACGCGCTGTGCGATCTGTTCGCTGGCTTCGGTGGATTCAGCTGCAGCCGACGCCGCTTGCAGCAATTCCTCGGGCGGTAAAGCTGGCACTTCCACATGAATATCAATGCGATCCAGCAGCGGGCCAGAGAGCTTGCCTTGATATCGCTCCACTTGATCGGGAGTGCAGCGACAAGCTCGCACCTGCGAACCCAGATAACCACAGGGGCAAGGGTTCATCGCTGCGATCAATTGGAAACGCGCCGGGAAGGTGGTGCGCTGGGCAGCACGTGAAATACTGATGTGCCCACTCTCCAGCGGCTCGCGCAAGGCTTCCAAACTGGAACGGTTGAACTCCCCAATTTCGTCGAGGTACAAAATGCCTTCGTGCGCCAACGAGATTTCTCCAGGGCGAGGGGGTGAGCCGCCGCCCACTAAGGCCACAGCGCTGGCGGTGTGGTGCGGGCTCTGAATAGCGCGCTGCGCCCATTGATTTGGCTTGAACTGGCCGACAAGACTCAAAATCGCTGCCGACTCGAGCGCCTCTTGCGTGCTCATGGGCGGCAAAATGCTTGCAAAACGCTGCGCGAGCATGGATTTGCCAGTGCCCGGTGCACCTACCATGAGCACGCTGTGGCCGCCGGCAGCCGCAATTTCCAAGGCACGCTTGGCCGCTTGCTGACCTTTGACCTCGCGCATGTCCGCATAGCTGGTGTGCGCGGTGCGATTCGGTGTTTGAAGAATTGTCCAGCCCATTGACGCATCTGCTGGAACCGCAGTGTCTTGCGCAGTCGCCTCCTCAGAGCTTTTGACCGGCGCAAACCGCGCCACCACATCCAGCAAATGCGCCACGCTCGCCACGCGCACATCCGGCACAAGGCTGGCTTCTTGCGCACTGCCTTCAGGCAACACCAGAACAGGCGGCTCTTGCGATTCATCGCCGGACTGCAAGGCCAGCCCCAAGGCCATGGCCAGCGCACCTTGCACCGGCCGCAGTTGCCCCGAGAGTGAGAGCTCACCTGCAAACTCATACCCCATCAGTTTTGAGCCATCCACTTGGCCACTGGCCGCCAATATACCCAAGGCAATCGGCAAGTCAAAGCGCCCCGAATCTTTGGGAATGTCTGCCGGGGCGAGGTTCACCGTGATGCGCTTGTTCGTAGGGAACTCCAAGCCGCAATTGGCGATGGCCGAACGCACCCGCTCGCGCGCCTCTTTCACCTCAGTATCGGCCAAGCCCACCAGTGTGAAACTGGGCAGACCATTGGCCAAATGCACCTCCACTTGCACCGAGAGTGCATGCAGCCCCATCAACGCCCGTGAATGCACCAAAGAAAAGCCAGACATTCGATAAATCCTTATTTTGGTGCATTGACTTGTGATGCTGTGAGTGGTAACTGATCTGCAACACCGGTTTGACGGAGAAGAGTCTTCATTACTGTATATTAAAACATATTTTTCGTTCTGATGGAAGACTTCTCATCTCGTATGTCAGCGGCCTGCCCCAAGCGGCCCGGCACATAGCCCAGATGTGAACAAATTGGCACGATCCGTGCATCAACGCTGTTGTTATTTCTCAACTCCCAAAGGAAGCACACCATGAAATTCTCTACCCTCTCTCTTGCCGCCGTCATGTCCTTGGCCGCTGCTGGCGCTTTTGCTCAAGCGAAAGCTCCCGAGCCAGATTACACCCTGAGCTTTAACGTCGGCGCTGTGACCGACTACCGCTTCCGCGGTCTCGCACAAACTGCCAGAAAACCAGCCATTCAAGGCGGTGTAGATTTTTCGCACAAGAGCGGTATTTACTTGGGCGCATGGGGTTCCAACGTGAAATGGATCAAGGATTTCAACTTAGCTACCAAGGGCAGCCTGGAAGTTGACCTGTATGGCGGCTACAAAGGTTCGATCGCCGGGGACCTCGGATTCGATCTTGGCGCAATTGCCTATCGCTATCCAGGCAACAATTCCGGTGCAGCCGGCACACCTGGAGCAGGTACCCTCAGCAATGCCAATACCACTGAAGTCTATGGTGCTTTGACCTACAAAATGTTCACGGCTAAATACAGCCGCAGCACCGGCAACTTTCTGGGCTTCCTCACCAGCGAAGGCAGTGACTATTTTGATCTGAGCGCCGCATTTGATGTGGGCAATGGTTTCACCGTGACCCCTCACGTGGGCGTGCAGAAAGTGAAGAACAATCCCAATTACGACTACACCGACTACTCGCTGACCGTTGCTAAAGACTTGGGTAATGGCTTGTCTGTGTCGGGCGCTGTGGTTGGCACCAATGCCAAAAAGGCTTTCTACACCGACGTAAACGGCAAATTTCTTGGCAATGGCGCACTCGTTCTCGGCCTGAAATACAGCTTCTGATCCCACAAGCGACTCTAACCAGGAGAACACATGAAACTTGTCACTGCCATCATCAAACCGTTCAAGCTGGACGAAGTGCGTGAAGCACTTTCCAGCATGGGCGTGCAAGGCATCACCGTGACCGAAGTCAAGGGCTTTGGTCGTCAAAAAGGCCACACTGAGCTGTATCGCGGCGCGGAGTATGTGGTGGATTTCTTGCCCAAGGTCAAGATTGAGGCAGCCGTGGCTGACGATCTGGTCGAGCGCGTGATTGAAGCCATTGAAGGCGCAGCCCGCACCGGCAAGATTGGCGATGGCAAGATTTTTGTGTATGACTTGGAGCAAGTTGTACGCATCCGCACCGGCGAGACCGGTAAAGAAGCCCTGTAACACCTACAAGAGTGATTTCATGAAAAAACTACTTACCTCTCTCGCCCTAGGATGGGCTTTAGTGATGGGCAGCGGCTTTGCTGTGGCCCAAACCGCGACTACCGCTGCGCCTGCGGCTGCCGCCGCTTCAGAAGCCAAGCCAGCAGAAGCCGCCCCCGCTCCAGCAGCAGCAACCGCAGCACCTGCTGCGCCTGCCGCCCCCGCAGCCGCTGCCCCCACGCCCAATAAAGGCGACACCGCTTGGATGACGGTAGCCACCGCACTCGTGATCTTCATGACGATCCCCGGCCTCGCCCTGTTCTATGGCGGCTTGGTGCGCAGCAAGAATATGCTGTCCGTGCTCATGCAAGTCTTCGTTGTCAGCGCCTTGATCTATGTGCTCTGGGCGATTTATGGCTATACGCTGGCTTTTGGCGGCGATGGCAAGTTCTTCGGCGGCTTTGACAAGCTGTTCTTGAAAGGCATCACGCCAGATTCAGTGGCAGCGACCTTCTCCAAAGGTGTGGTGATTCCTGAGCTGTCCTTCGTGGCTTTCCAAGCGACCTTTGCTGCGATTACCTGCGCACTGATCGTGGGCGCGTTTGCTGAGCGTATCAAGTTCTCGGCCGTGTTGGCTTTCTCCGTGCTCTGGTTTACTTTCAGCTACATCCCCGTCGCTCATGCGGTGTGGTATTGGGCAGGTCCTGATGCGATTACTGATGCGAAATCGCTGGAGACCGTCACGGCTGCCGCAGGCTTCATGTGGGCCAAAGGCGCATTGGATTTTGCAGGCGGTACCGTGGTTCATATCAACGCCGCAGTAGCAGGCTTGGTGGGCGCTTACGTCATTGGCAAACGCATCGGCTACGGTAAAGAAGCGATGGCGCCTCACTCGCTCACGCTCACGATGGTCGGCGCAGCGATGCTGTGGTTTGGTTGGTTTGGCTTCAATGCTGGCTCTAACTTAGAAGCCAATGGCATCACGGCTCTGGCCTTCATCAATACCTTGATAGCCACTGCTGCTGCATCTCTGGCTTGGATTGCTGGCGAAGCGCTAGCTAAAGGCAAGGCTTCGATGCTGGGCGCTGCCTCTGGCGCAGTAGCCGGGCTGGTTGCGATCACGCCTGCTTGCGGCTTCGTTGGCCCGATGGGCGCGATCATCATTGGTTTGATCTCTGGCTTTGCTTGCCTGTGGGGTGTGAACGGCCTCAAGCGCATGCTTGGCGCAGATGATTCACTCGATGTGTTTGGTGTCCATGGCGTAGGCGGTATCGTCGGCGCATTGCTCACTGGCGTGTTTGCTGCACCATCGCTCGGCGGCTTGGGCATCTGTAACTACGTGACCAACAAGTGTGGTGACGCAGCAGATTGGCCTGGCATCGGCGCACAAGTGTGGGTTCAATTGCAAGGCGTGTTGATCACCGTGGTGATCTCCGCAGTGGTTGCCTTCATCGCCTTCAAACTGGTGGATCTCGTGATTGGTCTGCGTGTGAGCGAAGAAGAAGAGCGCGAAGGTCTGGATATTTCCAGCCACGGCGAGACTGCCTACAACCGTTGATTCAACGCATCATGTGCACCGCCCGCTAGGGCAGTGCACTAAGATCCAAATTAGAAGAGAGTCTCCTTTGGATGTTAGCCCGCTAGGTGCAAGCCCAGCGGGCTTTTTTTAGCCTAAATCACCTGATCGCCGGCATAGAATCTCCGCAGAGTGCTATCAAATAAATAGCTGCCCAGTGCGCTATCGCATCAAGTCAATGCGCCACCAGCTGTTATCTGATAACTGCGCACAGGCCGAGCCTGCATCCAAAGCCATCAAATAATTCACGCGACCGGGCAGAGGCTTCACATCGGCGAGCTCTTTCCATTGCGCCTTGCCATTCATCACCTCCCAACGCAGCGCATGCAAAGCACGGCGACTCATGTCAGGAACGATCACGGTGGGGCGCTGGCCCGGCAAGCTCACAATCGCATGCATCTGCAAATTCGGGTCACCCATTTGATGGTTGGACACATCGGGCACTTTGGCAAAGGCCTCGATGCGCGGCGGCGTGTAGCGATACAGTGTGAGCACGCCGCCAATATGCGGCGTCGTCACACTGGCAATATCGAGCTTGCCATCTGCATCGAAATCCGCAAAGCCTACTGGATTAAGCCAGCGAAACGGCAAGCCCAGCCAAGCACTTCGGGCACGTTCTTCTAGCTTTTCGCCCGATTTCGGCAGGCCATATGCCACCAAAGCCGCACCTCGCGCAACATCTGCCTCAATCACCACAATCTCATCACGACCATCGCCATCCAGATCGACGAGGCGCGGCTGCAAATCTTCCCACACGCGCGACAGTGGCAATTCAAAGCTATACGCAATACCTGAGCGAGAGATCGCATGCAAACTCCCGGCATGCGTGGCCGAGCCCATGGAAGCATGCGGATAACGCACCGTGGGCGAAGCCAGCCATGCCCATGCAATATCTCGCGAGCCAGCTGCGGCCACGCTGCCTTCGAGGCGCTTGGCTGCTGACGCAGGAGCGCTAGCCTGCTGGCGCTGCATCGCGGTCTTCTCTGCTTCAAAAGCGGCGGCGCATTGCGTGGCGTCAGACGTAGCCATCAAAGCCATGGCGCTAGACAGCGCGGGCAGACAAGTGGCAAGCGTCGTCAGAAAGAGTTGAGTAGGTTTCACAAAGCATCCGTCGTCCGAGGCGGCGTAACATTACTCAAAAATGATTTTTCTGTGCCTTTCGTGCACTTTCAGAACTTCCGTGCAAACTATTGTCCAGTTCGCCCTAGCCTCACCACCCCGGCCTGCGCAAAACAAAGCTTTGCTCACTGTTATCGGCCACATTGCGTCGCGTCCCAAGAATCGTCTGCCCGCAACTGCCCTCGACCACGCGACCTTTCCAGATTGCGCTGATGTCTTTGCCATTCGCGCTTTCTTCTAAATCAAACGCGCCGGCTTCAATATCGCCAAACACTTCGAAAGTTTTGCCGCCCAAATTGAAACTGCCAGCCAAGCTTTCTGCAAACTCCGGATTGCGCAGCAATTGCATCCGTGTCACCACCGATTTACCGCCGCCTTCCAGCAGCAAACTCCATGCGCCGAAGAGATCGGTATTCTGCAAATCTGCAATGGCTGGGCAACGCGCAGAGATGCCAGATTGAACGAAAACCTTCAAGTGATTTTGAGCCATAGCCGGCATAAATACTGCGCCGAGCGTTATCAAACAAATAGTAAACGCTTTAAGGCAGCGCATGAATCAACTCGCCAAGACGTTCTCTTGCGAAGCCTGATCAGCCTTGGTCTGCGCCGCTTTTTTCGCAAACTCTGCCTTCAAAGCCGCCAGCCGATCCATCGGATTTTCTTTCATCGTCGCCTGATCCAGCGCCATCTCTGCGATGAAGCGGCTCGGAATGCCCGCCACCGTATCGCGCCCTTTTTTGCGGCGCTTGGGGTAGCTCACAGACAGCGTGCGCTGCGCCCGCGTGATGCCTACATACATCAGGCGGCGCTCTTCTTGAATACGAGCGGCAAGACTATCTGAGATTTTTCCGTCCACGGGCTTCGTGCCGTCTTCCTCTTCTGGGCGGAATGGCAGGAGCCCTTCACACACGCCTGCCAAAGTCACATGCGGCCACTCCAAGCCCTTGGCAGCATGCAAGGTAGAAAGCGTCACCACGTTTTGATCGCCCTCTTTTTCAGTGAGCGTCGAGAGCAGCGAAATCGTTTGAATCACTTCAAACAAGCTCTTTGAGGTGGTCTCCATCGTCAGCGCTGCCGTGTCATCCACCTGCCCGCCGCATCGCTTGGCCATCCAGTCGATGAAGTCGAGCACATTCGTCCAGCGGCTGGCTGCGAGTTTTTCGTTGTCTTCACTCTCGAACAAATGCTTCTCGTAGCCAATGTCTTTCAGCCACTCGCGCAAGAATTCTCCCGCTGCTTCAAAGCCCGATGTGTGGCGCGCGCGGTATTCCAAATCGTTCATATAGCGGCCAAATTCATGCAAACCGCCAATCGCGCGAGCGTTGATCGAAGCAGCGAGTGAATTGGAAAACAGCGCTTCAAACATGCTGAGCTTGTATTGCGCAGCGAATACGCCCAGTTGCTGCAAGGTCGTGTGGCCAACGCCTCTCTTGGGCGATGTGATCGCTCGCAAGAAAGCCGGATCATCGTCGTTGTTCGTCATCAGGCGCAGCCAAGCGCACAAATCTTTGATCTCCGCACGATCAAAAAAGCTCTGCCCACCGCTCACTTTGTAGGGAATATTCGCCTTGCGCAGCGCCTGCTCCAAGAGCCGAGCCTGATGATTGGCGCGATACAAAATAGCAAAATCTTTCCATTCTTTGAACTGCGGACCTTGGCTTGTTGCGTCGCCTGCTCGTAGCGATTGAATGCGAGCCACCGCGCGCTCCGCTTCATGCTCCTCGTTATCCGCATCCACAATGCGCACCGGCTCGCCTTCGCCCAAATCGCTCCAGAGTTTTTTAGCAAAGAGCTTCGGGTTCGGGCCAATCACATTGTTGGCTGCTTTCAAAATCGCGCTGGTCGAGCGATAGTTTTGCTCGAGCTTGATCACTTTGAGCACAGGGAAATCGAGGGGGAGTTTTTTCAGGTTATCCAGCGTTGCACCGCGCCAGCCGTAGATGGATTGATCGTCATCGCCCACGGTGGTAAACCGCGCCGGGCTGCCCATCATTTTTTTGAGCAGCTCGTATTGCACCGCATTCGTATCTTGGTATTCGTCCACCAAGATATGTGCGAATTTCTCTCGCCAAACCTGCGCGGAATGCTCATGATTTGAGAGCAGTTTCAGCGGCAAACCAATCAAATCATCAAAGTCTACCGCCTGATAGGCCGTGAGCCGCTCTTCATAGCGCTCCATGATTTTTGCGGTGATACGCTCGTCTTCATCTTTGGCTTGCGCTGCGGCCTGCGCAGAATTCAAGCCCGCATTTTTCCAGCCGCTGATCGCCCATTGCCACAGTCGCGCCTGCTTGTTGTCCGTGTTGCCGCCCGCGTCTTTGATCATTGAGAGCACATCGTCGCTATCCAAAATCGAAAACTGCGCTTTGAGCCCCAGCGCCTCGCCGCTCTCGCGCAGCATGCGCACACCAAGCGCGTGAAAGGTGCAAATCACCACCTGCCCCGCAGCCTTCGCGCCCGCCTTGCCCATTTGCGACATGAGCAAAGCCTTCGCTCGCTCACGCATCTCCGCCGCTGCTTTGTTGGTAAACGTGATCGCCGCAATCTTCTCAGGCGGCACACCACTTTGAATCAGCCGCGCGATCTTGTGCGTGATCACCCGCGTCTTGCCCGAGCCCGCACCCGCGAGCACGAGGCAAGGACCATGCAAAAAATTCACCGCCTCTTGCTGGGCCATATTCAAACCGGGACCGGGGGAAAACATACTGGATATAGTAGGAGTAATTGCTATTATTTTAGGCAATTGCTATTTATTTGACATCGTAATGGTAAATAAATAGAATTCAATAGATTATTGTTTTAAATCAACGTTCATTAAGCCCTAAAGAAGCGTGAATTTGCTCGGATTTGTCGAAAAATGGGCTTTTGTGAAGCCTTTCAGCCCTTGGCTGCGCGAGGCAGTACACGAGGCTGCATTGTCGCAGCTTCCAGCCTTTCGTCGCGATGCGTTTGACGCGATTTTTTCGGATGTGATGCATCTGCCGCAGATGGTGTCCGTCACCGGGCCACGCCGCGTCGGCAAAACCACTTTGCTCAAACAATGCATCCAAAAGCTCATTGCGGATTCGCCGGATTCGCTCGCTCAGGCGCAGCGCATCTTGTATTTTTCGATGGACGACCCCGCGCTGGAATTGCCCGGCGTGAGCGCGGATGTGTTTTTCAATGAACTGGTGGCTGCGGCCAGCGAATCGGCTCAAGCTGGCGCGGTGTATTTGTTTCTGGATGAGATTCAGCGCTTCCCGCGCTGGGAGCTGTATCTCAAGAAATATTACGACTTGAAAACCCCCGTGAAATTCGTCGTCTCGGGCTCAGCGAGCTCGCCGATTTTTAAGAAGTCAAGAGAGAGTTTGCTGGGTAGGATCAAGGATTTTCATATGCTGCCGTTTTCGTTTCGGGAGTGGTACGTTGTTCGAGGGGACGAGTTCATTTTGGAGAAAGTATGGGGAGCGACTGCGTTTGTGAGACGGCTGGGTTCAATAATTTCTTCTGACAAGAATCAACCTGGAAATATTGCCTGGAATTTGAGCGGAATAAATGATTTTTGGTTCGCAAAAAAGAGAATGAGCCAACCACTTGAAGATTTTCTCTTTTCCGGCGGCTTCCCCGAAGTCTGGCAACTCCCCACCCTCGAAGCCAAACAAACCCACCTCTACCAAAACCAAGTCGAGCGCGTCATCTTTGAAGACTTACTCATCGCCGCCGAATTTCGCAAACCCGAAATGCTGCGCCGTTTCTACATCGGCCTGCTGAAAGACCCAGGCCGTGAGACCAATATCGCGCAGCTCTCCAAAGCGCTTGAGTTACATCGCACAACGATTGAAAACTATTTCCCTTTGCTAGAAGCTACTGATCTCGTGTGGCGCTTGCACAAACACACCTCCACCAAAGCCACGCCGAAAGCGGGCAACTTCAAAACCTATCTCGTTGACCTCGCTGTGCGCAATGCTGTGATGAAGCTCACGCCCGAGCAAATGGCCAGTGATGCAACCCTCATGGGGCATTACGCGGAAAACGTGGTGGCCAACCACTTGCGCCGTTGGCCGGGCTTGGTGGAGCTGGGTTACTGGCGGCAAGCG
>JBJTSL010000011.1:0-7685 GCA_046076625.1 Allobrachymonas sp. | reverse complement strand
CTGGATCGCGTATTGAAGGTTGATGCCCCATTGGCTGCCGTCCCCCAAGAGCTGTTGATAGCGCGGTGTGTCTTGCGGTGTGCTGATAACGAGAATGTCTCGAATACCTGCAAGCATCAAGGTGCTCAAGGGGTAATACACCATGGGCTTGTCGTATACCGGCAGGAGCTGCTTGCTGATTGCCAGCGTGGCAGGATGCAGGCGCGTGCCGGAGCCGCCTGCAAGGATGATGCCTTTGCGTTGGGTATTCATATGGTTTGATTTTAGGTGTATTGCTTTTGAACCCACTCGCGATAACTACCGCTTTGGACATTGGCAACCCACTCAGGGTGATCGAGATACCACTGGACGGTTTTGCGGATGCCGGTATCGAAAGTCTCCTGAGGTTTCCAGCCGAGATCGGTGTGGATTTTGCTGGCATCGATGGCATAGCGGCGGTCATGACCGGGGCGGTCTTTGACATAGGTGATCTGCTGCGCATAACTTTTGCCATCAGAGCGGGGGCGCAATTCGTCGAGCAATTTACAGATGGTGTTGACAATGTCGATATTTGGCTTTTCGTTCCAGCCGCCGACGTTATAGACCTCGCCCGGCTTGCCAGCCTCGAGAACGCGGCGGATGGCGCTGCAATGGTCTTTCACATAAAGCCAATCTCGAATTTGCATGCCATCGCCATAAACCGGCAAGTTTTTGCCGGCCAAAGCGTTCACGATCATGAGCGGGATCAGTTTTTCGGGGAAGTGAAACGGCCCGTAGTTGTTGGAGCAATTGGTGGTGAGCGTGGGCAGGCCATACGTGTGGTGATAGGCGCGTACGAGATGGTCGCTGGCGGCTTTGCTGGCGGAATACGGGCTGTTCGGCTCGTAACTGTGTTTCTCTGTGAATGCGGGTGCGCCGGGAGCGAGTGAGCCGTAAACCTCATCAGTCGAGACGTGGAGATAGCGGAAACTTTGTTGCTTCTCAACTGGCAACTGTGCCCAGTAGGCGCGCACTGCCTCTAAGAGGCGAAAAGTGCCCACGATGTTGGTTTGGATAAAAGCTTCAGGGCCGTGGATGGAGCGATCGACGTGGCTTTCCGCGGCGAAGTGGACAACGGCAATAGGCTGATGAGTTTGCAAAAGTTGGGTGACTGAACCGCTGTCGTTGATATCGCCTTGTACAAAGCTGTGCTGGGCTTGGCCCTCTAGCTCGCGGAGGTTGTGGAGGTTGCCCGCATAGGTGAGTGCATCGAGGTTGATGACTGACGCGGATTGGGTTTTGCACCACTCTAAAACGAAGTTGGAGCCAATAAAGCCAGCGCCGCCGGTGACGAAGATGTTACTCATGTTTTGATGCTTGAAAATATGCTGCACCGGTTATTTTAAGGGATGTGGAGCGGAGACTTGAAGCTTCCAGCGGTTAACATCCTGACATGCTTGCAAAACTCATGAGCTTATTTTTGCTGGGACTCGTGCGCTTGCTCACAGGGGCTCAGGCGCGTTGGTATGGCTGCCCGCCCAAGGCGGAACAGCGGATTTACTTTGCCAATCACCAGAGCCATGCGGATTTGGTGATGATTTGGGCGGCTTTGCCTGCCGAATTGCGAGGGATTACCCGACCGATTGCGGCAAAAGATTACTGGACGAAAACGCCGTTTAAACACTGGATCACCCGCGAGGTGTTTAACGCTGTGTATGTGGAGCGTGAGCGGAAAGCGGACGAGAGCGGCGTATTTTCGGACCCGCTTGCTCCTTTGATGGAGGCCTTGAGCCATGGCGATTCCATCATTCTCTTTCCTGAGGGGACGCGTGGCAACGAAGAATTGCCACAGCGCTTTAAATCCGGCTTGTACAACTTGGCTTTGAAATTTCCCAATGTGGTGCTCGTTCCAGCATGGATCAACAATATTCAACGGCTTTTACCAAAGGGTGAGGTGGTGCCTGTGCCCGTGCTGTGCAGTGTGACTTTTGGTGCCCCAATTCAGATCGAGCAGATCGACGGTCAAATGGAAGACCATGCTGCATTTGCTGAGCGTGCACGCAATGCCGTGATTGCGCTGCGCGAGGTATGACGCGATGAACCAATATTTGCGTACTTTGACGGCCTCCCAGCAAGTCGGGCTGCTGTTTGTGGTGCTGTTTGGCTTGCTCGTGGTGGCCTCGCTGGTGTTGTTTGCACTGGCATTTCGCGAACGGGATTCTGAGCGAGGCATGGCTTGGGCCGCTGAGCTCAAGCGCTTATCGGGCTTGCTGCAAACTTCATGGCTAGTGGCCTTGGTGTTCTGGATAGGTTGGGTGATGGGCGAGACAGTCGCTACGGTGCTGTTTGCCATCGTGGCGTTTTTTGCTTTACGCGAATTCATCACGCTTTCCCCCACCCGGCGCGGCGATCACCGCAGCTTGATTTTGGCTTTCTTCGTTGTGCTTCCAATTCAATTCTGGCTCGTGATCACGGAGCATTTTGAGCTTTTCACGGTGTTCATTCCGGTGTACGTGTTCTTGGCGATTCCGGTGGTGAGCGCTTTGGCCAACGACCCGCAGCGCTTTCTCGAGCGCAATGCCAAGCTGCAATGGGGCATCATGGTGTGCGTCTATGGCATGAGCCATGTACCAGCGCTGTTGTTGCTGGAGTTTCCGCGTTGGAATGAAGCAAAGAACGCGTTTTTGGTGTTTTTCTTGGTGTTCACTGTGCAAATTTGCATGGTGGTGCAGCATGTGATGCAGCGCTGGCTTAAAAAAGCGCCTCGAGCGCCTTTGATCAGCTTGAGCTTTACCTGGACGAGTTTTGCCATCGGCGTGGCGGCGGGCGGCTTGGTGGGCGGTTTGCTGGCTGGCATCACGCCATTCAAGCCAGGTCAAGCGCTGGCGATGGCGCTGATCGCATGTGCCTCAGGCAGTTTGGGGCATTTGGTGATGAAGGCGTTGAAACGCGATCGTGGGGTGACCAATTGGAGCGGCGCGCGATCCGTGACGGGTGCTACCGGCTTGCTGGACCGTGTGGATGCGCTGTGTTTTGCAGCCCCGGTCTTCTTCCACTCGGTGCGTTGGTACTTCGGTTTATGAGCATTTTTCAAGCATTTTCGGCAGTTGGCCGGCAAGAAATATGCGTTGATTGCTATCAAAATAATAGTGGCTGGATGACCTTCTGAGTCTGACATGCGTATTCTTGGCATCGACCCTGGCTTGCAGACCACCGGATTTGGTGTGATCGATGCCGCATCGGCTGGTTTGAGCTACGTTGCCAGTGGCACGATTTCCACCACCCATTTAGACCGTGGTCAATTGCCAGCACGCTTGAAGGTTTTGTTTGACGGCGTGCGTGAAGTTGTGGCGACTTATCAGCCTGATCAGGCCTCGGTGGAAATCGTATTTGTGAACGTGAATCCACAGGCCACGCTGTTGCTGGGCCAAGCGCGTGGCGCCTGCGTGACGGCGCTGGTGACCAGTGAGCTTGCTGTGGCTGAATACACAGCTTTGCAAATGAAACAGGCCATCACGGGTCACGGCAAAGCCGCCAAATCGCAGGTGCAAGAAATGGTCAAGCGCCTGCTCAAACTGCCTGCCCTGCCGGGCAAAGATGCCGCTGATGCGCTGGGGTTGGCGATCACACATGCGCACGCAGGAGCAGCGATGGCGCGTTTGGTGCAAACCAGTCCGTTGCAGCGTAGGGCGCACGCGGCTTATAAGGCAGGCCGAAGCTATTGACCCTTGGCGCTGCTGATGCCAGCGCCAAGGAAACGAAAAGAATGGAACTTTAGCGACAGCAGGGCTCGCCTAACCGGCCAAGCGCGCTGTGACTTCCTTTTTACCCAGTTTACGCACGGCGGCAATCGCAGCCAGTTGGCGAGCCTGTGGCTTGGATTTGCCGGTTTCCCAATGGTAGACCGATTGTGCGGAAACACCCAATAACTTGGCCATTTCATGCGCGCTTAATTTGAGCTTTTTACGCAAGGTGGCAAAGCCGCCAGCTCGGAAACGCAATTTGGGCGAATCTGCATCGACTGTTTCGGCGGCAGCGCTGCGACCTCGGCCAGCGGAGGTACCTAAACGCTTGATCAAGGCCTCAAGGCGAGCGACTCGCTTTTTCAGTGCCGCAATTTCAGAGCGGGCTTGCGAACTGGATTTTTTGGCGGGAACGACTTCGGCGCGGACTTCTTTTTTGGCAATCCGGCCGATTTCTTTTTTCAGGAGAATAGAAAATTGGCTCATAAGAAAGGTGGTAGCTTATTTGATTAAGAGACCCAACGAGAAAATTCATTATAGATCGGTCATGAAGTTCTCAAAAGCCATGGCTGTAGCTATCAATATGGGAGCTTGGGCATACCGCCCCCCATGCTTGGCATGCCTTTCATGCCACCCATGCCACCCAAGCCACCGAGTTTCTTCATCATTTTCATCATGCCGCCACCTTTCATTTTTTTCATCATGCCGCGCATTTGATCAAACTCGTTGAGCAGGCGATTGACTTCCTGAATCTGCACGCCCGCGCCTTGGGCAATGCGGCGTTTCCGGCTGGCTTTGGTTTTCCCGTCCATCAGCAAACCGGGGTTGCGCCGCTCCTTGCCGCTCATGGATTGCAAGATGCCTTCTTTGCGCACGATGTCTTTTTCGGCGCGGTTGAGGTCTGCTTCTGAGGCTTTGCCCGCCAATTGACTGGGCAGTTTGTCCATCAGGCTCGACAAACCACCCATGCCTTTCATTTGCTGGATTTGCTCCAAGAAATCTTGCAAATCAAAGCCATCGCCACTTTTGATCTTGGCGGCCATTTTTTGCGCGGCAGCCATGTCGACGTTTTGGGTGACTTGCTCCACCAAGGCCAGAATATCGCCCATGCCCAGTATTCGGCCTGCGAAACGCTCGGCATCAAACACTTCAAGGCCATCAATCTTTTCGCTGATACCGGCAAATTTGATCGGCACCCCCGTGATTTGCTTGACCGACAAAGCCGCGCCGCCACGCGAATCGCCATCGGTTTTGGTCAAAATGATGCCGGTCAAGGGCAGAGCGTCTTTGAAGGCCTTGGCCGTGTTCACTGCATCTTGACCCTGCATGGCATCGACCACAAACAGGGTTTCAACAGGATTCAAAATGCCATGCAAGGCTTGGATTTCTTGCATCAACTGTGCGTCAATCGCGAGGCGGCCCGCCGTGTCCACCAACAGCACATCGAAATAATGATTTTTCGCATAAGCCAGCGCAGCGCGTGCAATGTCGGCGGGTAGCTGGTCAGGCGAAGAAGGAAACCATTCTGCGCCAGCTTGGGTGGTTACCGTCTTGAGTTGCTCAATCGCTGCGGGGCGATACACATCGCCCGAAACGGTAAGCACTTTTTTCTTGCGCTTGGTGATCAAATGTTTGGCCAATTTGGCCGTGGTGGTGGTTTTACCCACGCCTTGCAAGCCCGCCATCAAAATCACAGCAGGCGGCTGCGCGGCCAAATTGATGTCGCTGACTCCCTCGCCAATGGTTGCCACCAGCTCTTTGTTGACGATACCCACCAGGGCTTCGCCCGGTTTGAGTGAGCCCACCACTTCTTGACCCAAGGCTTTTTCTTTGACACGCGCAATAAAGTCACGCACCACAGGCAGTGCAACATCTGCTTCCAGCAAGGCCATGCGTACTTCGCGCAGCATGTCAGACACATTGGATTCGGTGATGCGGGCCTGTCCACTGAGGGTTTTGACCAGTCGGGACAGGCGTTCGGAAAGGGCGGAGGCCATGAGGGGAGCTCGTGCAGAGGTAAACTTCGAAGATGATGATTTTATCGACTGGGCTGACGCCTTGGTTTGTTGTGCTTGCCGTGCTGAGCCTGGTGGCTTACATCTTGCCTGCCTTCAAAACTTCTTGGTCTGCCCAAGCTGTGCGTACCTGCCTGTTGATGGCTTGGATGGGACATGGCGCTTTGTTGGTTTTGTCACTGCTATCTGGCCGTTTTGGATTTGGCCCCGCCTTATCTGTGATGGCTTGGTTGGTATTGACGGTGTATGCGGTTGAGGGTCGTTTGTATCCACAAATGCAAAGCCGCCGGGTGCTGGCCGTTCTCGGTGCACTGGCACTGCTTGTGGGGTTGGTTTTTCCAGGTGCGCAGATGGGGCAGTTTGCTTCGGCTTGGCTGCCTTTGCATGCTGCACTGGGCATTGCCGCTTATGGCATGTTGGCGGTGGCCACCGTGCACGCATGGCTGATGCAAAGCGCTGAGGCCAAAATGCGCTTGGGGCAGCAATCGGATGCGGGGCTACCGCTGATGACGCTGGAGCGACTGATGCTGGCTTTTGTGGTGGTCAGTTGGGCGCTGCTGACGGGTACTTTGCTGGCTGGCTGGTTGTTTGCTGAGGACCTTTATGGCATTGAGAAATTTTGGAAATGGGATCACAAAACCATTTTTTCCCTGCTCGCTTGGGTGGTGCTCGCCTGTCTGTTGTGGGGGCGTTGGCAGCGTGGCTGGAGGGGGCGGCATGCCGCGCGTTTTGTCTATGGCGGAGCGATTTTGCTGCTCTTAGCCTACGTTGGATCACGCTTTGTGCTTGAAGTTTTGCTTGATCGCATGAATTGAAGGGTCGTGCGATGAAATACCTGATTGTTTTTGCGGTGTTGGCGCTGGCGTTTTGGATCTGGCGCAAAAATCGCGAGGCGAGATCAAGCCATTCTGATCGATCCAAGCCGATGGCGAAAAATTCGCCGACTAGATCAGAAACACCTCAGCTCATGGTGACCTGCGCATCTTGCGGCGTCCACCTTCCCCAAGCAGAAGCTATCAAGGGAGCGCGCGCTGCTTATTGCAGCGAAGCGCATCGCCGCAAAGAGGAGGCCTGATGGCTGAGCCTGTCAGTCGCTTTGCCACTTTACTGGATGTCAGTGCCCCCGCCTCGCGCGAACTGGATCTGAGTGACCGCGAGAGTGGCCTGCCGCGCTTGTGGCGCGGCTTCATGGCGGCACGGATTTTGGTTGCTGGGGTTTTGTTGCTTCTGGTCCTGTACCTCAGTGCGGCCGGCCAGCCCGCGCAGCCCGTAGCGTTACTGATGTGCTTGGCGTATTTGGCCTTGACGGTCTGGGTGCGGGTGCTGGGCCGTCCGGTTTTACCGGGAGATCGACTTGATCCTCAGTGGCTGGTCACGGTGGGGGCCGATGTGCTGGTGTTTGGCGCTTTGCTTTATATGCAAGTAGGCACCATCAATTTTACGCCACTTTTCGCTCTGCCGGTATTGCTCGCGGCTGTGCTTGGACCCTTGTTGCTGGCTTTGGGTACAGCGGCAGCCGTGACACTGGCTTTGCTGGTGGATGCGCTGCAGTACACCTTAAAGGGTACGCCTGATGCCACGGCGCGCTATATCCAGGCAGCGCTCACGGGCTTGGGCTTGTTTGCGGTTGCCTATCTGACCAATCAATTGTCAGTCCGTTTGGTGCGACAAGAACGAGTGGCGCGAGGCAGTGAAATGGCTGCGCGTGCGCAAATCC
Source organism: Allobrachymonas sp. (assembly GCA_046076625.1). Lineage (GTDB taxonomy): Bacteria > Pseudomonadota > Gammaproteobacteria > Burkholderiales > Burkholderiaceae_C > JANMDU01. Next base: position 252 of record JBJTSL010000011.1, on the reverse strand, counting down.
AGGTCAATCAATTGGTGATTGACAACTTGGGCGATGGCGTGCTGGTGATCGATGCCAATGGTGTCGTTCATGCGGCTAATCCGGCAGCACGCGAGATGCTGGGTGTGGATCTGGTCAAAGATCCTTTGCTCGCCAAGCCCCCTTTTGTTCTCGCAGCGCGAATGACATGGGCTGAGCTCGCGCAACTGGCCGCTCGCAGCTTACAGCGGCAGCAAGCTGCAAGCGCCGACATCACCATCAGTGATGCGGCGC
>JBJTSL010000010.1:0-7428 GCA_046076625.1 Allobrachymonas sp. | reverse complement strand
GTGCGCTTGATCGGTGTAGCCAGAGGCGAAACCGACTTCAGCAAGACTGGCCTTGCTTTCACAAAGCAGCTTGGAGGCTCGCTCTGCACGTGCAGTCGCGATAATGTCCACATAACGCACACCCTCTAAAAGTCAAGCATTCGGCCACGATAAATCAAAAAACGTCTTTTTGGTATTTTGTTTCGCGTAACCTTTGCGTCTTTCGCGTCCGGAAACTCAGTCTTTGAGTCTTCTAAAAACAAAAAAGCCCGTGTCTCGCGACACGGGCTCAGCTTTGAGAAAGCGTTGGTCAATTAAGCGGTTTCGCCGTAGACCGTCACGCCCACTTCGACCACCACGTCGGTGTGCAAAGCCACGGAGACTTTGCTGTCGCCGACGGTTTTGATCGGGCCGAGTGGCATGCGCACTTGGCTCTTGTGAACCGCGTAGCCCATCTTGGCCAGCTCTTCGGCAATGTCGAAATTGGTGACGGAGCCGAACAAGCGGCCGTCCACGCCAGCTTTTTGTGTGAGCTTGACGTTGGCGCCGCCGAGCTTTTCGCCTTGGGCTTGTGCTTCGGCCAATTTGGCAGCTGCTGCTTTTTCGAGTTCTGCACGCTTGGCTTCGAATTCAGCTTTGGCGCTAGCCGTGGCACGCTTGGCGCGGTCTTCGGGGATTAGGAAGTTGCGGGCATAGCCATCTTTGACCTTGACGATATCGCCGAGGTTGCCGAGGTTGATCACTTTGTCGAGAAGAATGATTTGCATAGTAGTTTCTCCAAACCTCAATTAAACGCGGTGTTGGTCGCTGTATGGCACCATAGCCAAGAAGCGGGCGCGCTTGATGGCGGTGGTGAGTTGGCGCTGGAAAATTGCGCGGGTGCCGGTCAAGCGAGCGGGCGTGATTTTGCCGTTTTCTGCAATGAAATCGCGCAAGACGTCGATGTCTTTGTAGTCGATTTCTTCAACACCGGTGACGGTGAAGCGGCAGAAGCGCTTGCGCTTGAACAGCGGATTTGCGGCGGGGCGCTTTTTGTTTTTGTCGAAAGGTTTTTTACCGAAAGCCATGATGAGTTTCCTAGCTTAAAAATTAATCTGAATAGTCAATGTCTGTGATGTGAAACACGCTACCTTTGCCGTTTTTACCGGCGGCGAGAAATCCTTTGAATTTCACCTGTTTGCCAATCGCTACTTTTTGCAAGCTTTCTGCCATCGCTCCGAGAGCAATTGCGCGAATGGATAACTTGACTTGTCTGCTGCTGCCAGCCTCGATTTGCTCTGACTCGTGTGCGAGTTGCAAGTCAAGCGCTGGGATGCCTGCTGGGGTGAACCGCTGCTGAGAGATTTCAGCAATGCAAGCAGTGAGCCAACAAGTATTCAGGGTATTCAAAATCTCCTCAAGGCAGCGCAGCAGATTTAGGCTGCTGCGGCGTATTGCTCTTGCTGGGCTTTGCGTGCTTCTTCACGCTCGACCTGCTTCATCATAGAAGAAGGCGCGGTTTCGGCTTTCTTCTTCTGCACGGTGAGGTGACGCAGAACGGCATCGTTGAACTTGAAGGCATGCTCCAGTTCGGCCATCACGGCTTGATCGGCTTCCAAATTCACGCACAGGTAATGCGCCTTGGACAGCTTGTTGATTTGGTAGGCCAATTGGCGACGACCCCAGTCTTCCACGCGGTGGACCTTACCTCCGCCTTGGGTGACCATGCCTTTGTAGCGCTCGAGCATGGCAGGCACTTGTTCGCTTTGATCAGGATGGATCAAGAGCACGATTTCATAATGACGCATAAATACTCCTTCAGGATTGAACCGATAAGGTTGAAAGCTACCCAGCGCGTCAAGAGCCGGTGCAGCAAGGGAAAGCGTTTTATTATAGCCCGAAGTGCTCAGACTCCTAGATGGACTTATGCGGCTCAAAAGCCAAGGGTTCGGATGCTTTTAAAAGGCTCGCTGCGCGCGTCTTCGGTTTGAGAAATGAGCCAGCCCAGCTGCGCATTAGCATCATCACCTGTGGCCAAAGATGCTGCTGTGGGCATCAAGGCGCAGGTCAGCTGAAACTTCAGGCTCGAGCCCACGGGCAATACATCGCTGGGTTTGAGGCCAGCGGCAGCTATTCGGGCTGCAGTTTTTGTCATCAATGAGGCACTGCACTGCCCCTCGACCAGCAGTACGAATTGGTTGTTGTCAAGCCGTGTGACGCAGTCCACATCGCGTGCGATGTCCTGAAGTCTGGTGGAGGCCAAGATCAAGGCTTTGTTGGCAACCTCTTGCCCGTGCTCCTTGACAAACCAAGCATGATTGGTCAGGTCGATCAGCATCAATCCATAGGCATGATTGAAACGATGGGCGCGCGTGATGCTGCCATGCAGCGCGTCCAAGAAGGTGCGCATATTGGGCAGGCCTGTGAATGCATCATGTGTAGGCAAGCCCAAGGCTCGGGCGCGGCTTTCGCGGCGCTGGCTATTGCGTGTGAGCAGGGCGTAAAGCAAGCAAGGAATTTCAATCGCGCTGGCAATCAAGACCACATATTGAGTGAACCAACTGCTGGGGATGATGGCGAGATTGCGCAAAATCAAAGGGATGGCAGCGAGGGCTACGGGTGCAAAGCTCAGCGCAACCCAGCGCGTCATCAAATCACCGCGCTGCCAAGCCGAGGCGACCAGTAAATAAACCACAACAATCGCCGAAAAAGCCGCCAAATTGATCAGTCGATAGGTCATCATGCTGGGCATGATGGCCTCCATGACGGTGACCACAATCGCAAAAGCCGCTTGCGCTAAGGCCAACGAGGTCAGCAAATTCCGACGGTACACCGGATTGACAATCCGGCTGACAAACCACGGCCCCAAGGCGCAGGTGATACCCGCTGTGACGTAGTTCATGCGATCGGCCAATACGGGCGAATTGGGCCACAGATACATGGCACTGAGGCCAATGCTGGTCAGCATGTAAAAGCCCAGCGACAAGCTGTAGCCGACATAAGCGGCGAAGGCTACGTCACGTTGGGTGATCGCAATGAGTAAACCGGCCGCCAGCACCAAAGTCACCATGCCCATCATGGCACCAAGGAGCAAGATTTTGAATTGCTCTTGAGCGACCAATTCGGAATCGTGGTACACCGTCAGAGGCAAGGAAACGGGTGAACGCGCATTCTCGATGCGCAGGTAGTAGGTGACTGCTTGCCCGGGGCTCCTGGAATCGGGTAACAGCTCAAATACTGGCACACGCGTGCGCAAAGGCCATTGTGCACGCGGCACGCGATCTCCCGCCTTGAACATCATCCATTGGTTGGGTGCAGCTTGCCAAAACAACTGGACATCGTCCAAATAGATGGAATCGACTTCCAAGAGCCAGCGTGAGCGGGTGTCCACCATTTGCGCATCAAAGCGAATCCAAAGCACTCTGGCATCGGTATGGTGTTTGCCAGAGGCTCGAAAGCTTTGAAAGAGATTCACGCCTGCCGATGCGCGCGCAACCAAGTTCTGAATGCTGGCTTTCGTGTCGGTATCTAGGAAGAACTGAGCAATGCCATCGAGACTTGCTTGCTGCACCCGGTAGTCCAAGAGCAGGGTATTGGGCGTTTGCAGCAGCTGCGGCTCTGGACTGCTCACCACAGGCACGGGGCCAACGCCTGCTGATGCGCTGGAAGAGTCAGTCTGTCCAAGTGTTGATGAGATCAGGCCTACATACAGCGCCAAGCAAAACAGCAAGCAAAGGGCAATCCATGTGCTTGCGTAGCGGTTTGATCTGTTGTTTGTTGCCCGATGCTGCATGCCGAGGTTGTCTAGCAAACCAACGAAGCAAGCATCATACTATTTGTAACTTAGTGTGACTCGCCGCTTGGTGCCGATACAACCTTTGGCAGCAACTTTCGCTGCGCAATCGTGAAATAGTTCCGCCTCAATCGCAGCTGCGGCCTACGGTTTGAGCAGGTGTCAAGCTGCCAAGAGCTTTTTCATCTTCTTCATGGCTGCGGCTTCAATTTGGCGAATGCGCTCAGCGCTCACGCCATATTCAGCCGCCAAATCGTGCAGCGTGAGGCCGCCTGAGCCGTTGTCATTGACCTTGAGCCAGCGCTCTTCAATGATGCGGCGGCTGCGCGGGTCGAGTTGCTCCAGTGCAGCCAGCACGCCGTCGCCGGCCAAATGATCGCGTTCGCGGGCTTCGAGTTGAGCGGTCGGCTCCATCGAGCTGTCAGACAAATAAGCAATTGGGCCAAAGGCATGATCGCTGTCTTCGCCTTCCATCGGCGTGGGGTCAAGCAGCACATCACCGCCGGCAAAGCGCGCCTCCATTTCGATCACGTCTTCGCGTTTGACATTCAGGGTGCGCGCCACAGTATCGATTTCTTTGGCGCTCAAGGAGTCGCGATGGGTGAGGCCATCATCAGCCTCGGAAGCGTCATGCTTGAAACCTTGCTTCATCGAGCGCAAGTTGAAAAACAGCTTGCGTTGCGCCTTGGTGGTGGCCACCTTGATCATGCGGAAATTCTTGAGGATGTGCTCATGAATCTCAGCCTTGATCCAATGCAACGCATAGCTCACGAGGCGTACGCCTTGATCGGGATCAAAGCGCTTGACGGCTTTCATCAGACCCACATTGCCTTCTTGGATCAAATCGGCATGGGGCAGCCCATAGCCCAAATACTGACGGGCAGTGGAAATGACCAGGCGCAGGTGCGAGAGCACGAGGCGGCCAGCGGCATCCATGTTCTGCTCATCACGCCACTGTTTGGCGTAGCGCTGCTCTTCTTCCAGTGTGAGCAGGGGCATGCGGTTGGCAGCACTGATGTAGGCATCCAAATTGCCCAGAGAGGGCATCAGGGCGGTAGCGGCCCAGTTATTGTTCGCAAGGGTTAAAGCTCCAGACATACCAGAACTCCTTCTTTCTTTCCAAGGCCACTGACTTCGCTAAAGATGCGGGTTTTCACTGGCATGGATGCAATATTAGCACTCTTCTTAGGAGAGTGCTAAATGGAAAAGTTCAATGCCTTCGATAGTAAATGACTATTCGGTCATTAAACCGAGTGGACGAGTCTATGTCTATATGAAGTTGGTTTAGAACTTGGAAGTAGCTTCTAGCCGAAGTCTTTCCTGCGTCGTTGGCTCATGATTTTGCAGTTGATGCGGCCTGAGAGTTTCTGCATATTGGGGAGCGGCTGCATTCATGAGCGAGCTTGATGCTGGGAAATTCATTGGACGAAGACAGACGCAAGCCCAGTCGTCGAGCAAAAACATAAGACAAGCAATGCAAAATTGATAGCAAACTATATTGATTCAACGCCGGCGATCAGCCGTTTTGGGCATAAAAAAACGCCCCGAAGGGCGTTTGGAGGTATGCCACCAACGATCACAGCACTTTTGCAATGCTCGCGCAAACATGATCGATGTTTTTGCTGTTGAGCGCTGCCACACACATGCGGCCAGTGTTCGTACCATACACGCCGAATTCGTTGCGTAGGCGCACCATTTGGTCTTTGCTAAGGCCCGAGTAGCTGAACATGCCGATTTGCGTGGTGATGAAGCTCATGTCTTGCTTCACGCCTGCCGCTTTGAGCTTTTCCACAAAACTGCTTCTCATGGCTTTGATGCGCACGCGCATTTCTGCCAGTTCGCCTTCCCACATCGCGCGCAACTCGGGCGTGTTGAGCACCATGGCGCAGACTGTGCCGCCGTGGGTGGGTGGGTTGGAATAGTTGGTGCGGATCATGATTTTGAGCTGGGAGAGCACGCGATCGCACTCTTCTTTGCTGGCGCAGGCCACGCTCAATGCGCCCACTCGCTCGCCATACAAGCTAAAGCTTTTGGAGAAGCTGGTGGAGACGAAGAAATTGAGGCCAGCAGCGACGAATTTGCCGATCACTGCGCCGTCTTCGGCGATGCCAAAGCCAAAGCCTTGATAGGCCATGTCGAGGAATGGCGCGAGGTTGCGCGCTTTCACGGCGGCGATGACTTGATCCCAGTCAGAAGCGGAAATATCGTAACCTGTGGGGTTATGGCAGCAGGCATGCAGGATGACGATGGTGCCTGGCTCGGCAGCGTTCAGGGCGGCGAGCATGCCGGAGAAATCAACGCCACGTTTGGCTGCATCGTAGTAAGGATAGCTTTCGACCACAAAGCCGGCTTGTATGAACATGGCGCGGTGGTTTTCCCAGCTTGGGTCAGAAATCAATACCTTGGCATTGGGCGAGACTTTCTTCAAGAAATCTGCGCCGATTTTGATGCCGCCCGTGCCGCCGATAGCTTGAACGGTAGCCACACGGCCAGACTTCACGATGTCTGATTCTGCGCCAAATACCAATCCCTTGACTGCGCTGTCGTAAGCAGCGATGCCGTCAATCGGCAGGTAGCCGCGCGCTTTTGGCGCAGCCATCATTTGCTTTTCTGCCTCTTGTACGCATTTCAAGAGCGGAAGCTTGCCGTTGTCATCGTAGTACACACCCACGCCGAGATTGACTTTGTTGGGGTTGTTATCGGCATTGAATTGTTCGTTCAGACCCAAGATCGGGTCGCGGGGAGCCATTTCGACAGCAGAAAAGAGTGACATTGAGAATCCGTCAGGAGAGTTAGCGAAGCATTCGATTTTAACGGGGCAGATTCAGATTCAGCCGCAAATGCAGACTTGCTTTGCCTGATCTCATGCAGGATGGGCATGAGCAGCAGTGCCTCTCAGTGTCTAATTCAGAGCCAACTGTGCCAGCAGCGCGGTGACGCGTGGGTCTTCGCCGACCGCAGCAGCTATTTCGAAATCCACATCGGGATGCGCGTTGCGGAGCTCGGCTGCCAATTCAGGCAAATCTTCCCGCGCATGCTTGCCCATGCCCAAGAACATGGGGAGAATGCGGATTTTGATGCGTTTTTGGCTACTCCCCGGCATAGAATCTGCGTGGAGTGCTATCTTATTGATAGTAACGATTGGGCGGTTTTGTAGCCGCAAAATCATCTGTTCGGCAGCCTGCGCCAAGCTCGGTTCACACAATTCCAAATACGCGCAGGCAACAGAAAGTCTAGGTTGTTGGCTGGTGATTTGCAAAGCAACCGCTTCAATCGGTTTGCGCCACAGCGGGTCACGCGAGCCGTGTGCGAACAGGAGAATGCCGTCAAAGGGCGAAGTGATAGAAGTCGTCATTGTCGCAAGACCAGCCATGCAAAGGCGGAAAGTGAGGCCAGGCTGTAGATCAAGCCGGGCAGGGCGGCTGTGAGCCAAGGCTTCCAGTCGTTCAGATTACCGGCGTAGCCAATCACGTTGTTGAGCAAGAAGAAGCTGATGCCAATCATCACGCCCATGAACACATAGCCGCTGATCGCGCCACTTCGGAAATGCAGGTAAGCAAAAGGCAAGGCCAGCACGATCATCACCAAGCAGCTCAAGGGGTAAAACACCTTGCGCCAAAAGTCGATTTCATAGCGCTGGGAGGTTTGGCCGTTGTTTTGCAAGTGTTGGATGTATT
>JBJTSL010000009.1:0-4250 GCA_046076625.1 Allobrachymonas sp. | reverse complement strand
CCTGCTGCCCGCCCGCAGCCCGTTTTGAAGAAAGAACCTGCCCCTGAGTTTGGCACCGCCAAAGTCCTGAGCAGAGCCCAATCTACTGCACAGTTGCCCTCTGCCGGCAAGAAAATTGCCGTCGCGCCCCATATTGCCGAGCAAGGCGCAATTTTGCCTGGCCCTAGCTCAGATCCCGCCAAACCCTGATCGCGGCAAACGCTTCGCGTGCGTTACTTGGCAAGCGATCAAACAATCTACTCCCCATGGGCCAAGCATAGCGCACCGGTCCGGATGCGTTGCTTGTTGCGCTGCGGGCTTTGAGTATGCTGGACGGATTAGCTTGATTGAAACCCGAGGTAGTGCGGTTGGCTTAGGGTTGAATGAGCATGGTGTTCCAAGCTTTTAAAACCCCCAGCTTGGTTAGCTTGGCTTTTTCGCATGAGTCGTAGAGAAAAAGTTTTGCAACTCGGTACTATCGAATCAATAGCACTCTACACAGGTCTTATGCCGGCGAACTGCCGAAATTGGCATTATTCTGTGGTCTGCATGCGGTTTTGAGCCCTGTGGTGAAATAATCCTTGGCAGCCTCATGCTTCAGCTCAAGAAACTGCAAATGCAAGAACCCACCATACATTCTTCCCCATCGCGCCGCAATGTCCTGCTGGCCAGCGCAGCCGTGGCGGGGGTTGCGATGGGAGGGGGTTTGGCGCTGTGGAAATACCGCTTGACCGAGCCGGACGATGGCGCTCTGACGGCGCTCTGGGCGCTGGAATTGGAGTTGCCTTCCGGCGGAACATACAAACTGGCCAAGCTGCGCGGCAAGCCCTTGGTGGTGAATTTTTGGGCGACTTGGTGCCCACCCTGCGTAGAGGAAATGCCCCTATTAGATGCTTTTTACAGGCAACATGCTGCCAACGGCTGGCAAATGCTCGGTTTAGCTGCTGACACTCCGTCTGCAGTCAACAAATTCCTCACCAAAGCCCCTGTGAGTTTTCCAACTCCCCTGGCGGGCTTGGCAGGCATTGAACTCTCGCGTACACTGGGCAACTTATCAGGCGGCTTGCCGTTCACGGTCGTGGTCAACTCGCAGGGCGCAATTGCGCAGCGGCATATGGGCAAGCTCTCTGCTGAGCAAATCGCCGATTTCATCAAAATTACATAAATTACATACAAATCGGTATGAATTAACCGATTTTGGCGCTTTTTGATAGGCTTTAGAACTGCGCTACACTCACGCCTTGCAATTGCCAAGGATGTCACAGACTTCTCTGGCAGGATCAGAACAATTTTCACGTTGGAGCCATCATGGATTTACGCAAACTCAAAACCTTGATCGATTTGGTGTCTGAATCGCAGGTGCAGGAGCTGGAAATCACCGAGGCCGAAGGCAAGGTGCGCATCGTCAAAGGGCCGGGTGGGATGGTGCACGCTGGCATGCAGCCTGCTGCCATGCAGTATGCACCAGCCCCGATGCAGACTATGATGCCCGCTGCCGCACAGGCCGCGCCCGCGCCAGTTGCTGCGCCAGTCTTGTCGGACACTGCTGCCGATGTGGTGGCTCTTGCCGGCCACACCGTCAAATCGCCCATGGTGGGCAGTTTTTACCGCTCCTCCAGCCCAGGTGCCAAGGCTTTTGTGGATGTAGGCGATACTGTGGCTGAGGGCGAGACGATTTGCATCATTGAAGCCATGAAGATCCTGAACGAGATTGAGGCTGATAAGGCTGGCGTGATCAAGAAAATCATGGTGGAAAACGGTGCGGCGGTGGAATATGGCCAGCCTTTGTTCATCATCGAATAAGGCAAGGCGATGTTCAAAAAAATCCTGATCGCGAATCGCGGAGAGATCGCTCTGCGCATTCAGCGCGCATGCCGCGAGTTGGGCGTGAAGTCCGTGGTGGTCTATTCCGAAGCCGACCGCGAAGCCAAATACGTGAAGCTGGCAGATGAAGCCGTGTGCATTGGCCCTGCGCCATCGGCCCAAAGCTATCTGAACATGCCCGCCATCATCTCCACCGCTGAGGTGACCGATGCCGAGGCGATTCACCCTGGCTACGGTTTTTTGAGCGAAAACGCCGATTTTGCCGATCGCGTGGAGCAATCGGGCTTCAAATTTATCGGCCCCACGGGTGACTCCATCCGCATGATGGGCGACAAAGTCTCGGCCAAGCAGGCCATGATCCGCGCCGGCGTGCCCTGTGTGCCCGGCTCAGAGGGCGCTTTGCCTGATGATGCGGCCAGCATCAAGGCCATTGCCAAGAAAATAGGCTACCCCGTGATCATCAAGGCCGCTGGCGGGGGCGGCGGGCGCGGCATGCGTGTGGTGCACACCGAGGCAGCCTTGGTCAATGCCGTGACCATGACCAAGGCGGAAGCTGGCGCTGCCTTTGGCAACCCAGCGGTGTACATGGAGAAATTCCTGCAAAACCCGCGCCATATCGAGATTCAGGTGATGGCGGACACCTTCAAAAACGCCGTGTATTTGGGCGAGCGAGATTGCTCCATGCAGCGCCGCCACCAAAAAATCATTGAAGAAGCCCCCGCGCCGGGCATCACACGCCGTTTGATTGAACGAATCGGTGACCGCTGCGCGACCGCCTGCAAGAAAATTGGCTATCGCGGCGCAGGCACGTTTGAGTTTCTCTACGAAAACGGCGAGTTTTACTTCATTGAAATGAACACGCGTGTGCAAGTGGAGCACCCGGTGACGGAGCTGATTACTGGCATCGATATCGTGCAAACCCAGATTCGCGTGGCGGCGGGCGAGAAGCTGCCGTTCACGCAGCGGCAAATCGAGTTCAAGGGGCATGCGATGGAATGCCGCGTGAACGCCGAAGATCCCTTCACCTTCATGCCCAGCCCGGGGCGCATCAGCCTCTGGCATCCACCGGGCGGGCCGGGCGTGCGCGTGGATTCGCATGCTTACACGAACTATTTTGTGCCACCAAACTACGACAGCATGATCGGCAAAATCATTGTGCACGCCCCGACACGCGAGCAAGCCATGCTGCGCATGCGTACGGCGCTGGATGAAACAGTGATAGAAGGCATCAAAACCAATATCCCGCTGCACCGCGAACTCTACAGCGACGCGAACTTCATGCAAGGCGGCACCAATATCCACTACTTGGAAGAATGGATGAAGCTGCGCAAGCGCTGACCCCCCTAGTCACCATGTTTGAATTGAGCCTGCTCTGCCCCGAAGACGCGGTGGAGATCACCAGCGAAGCCCTTGAGGCGCTCGACGCACTTTCCGTCAGCGTCGAAGACGCCGATGCAGCCACGCCTTTGGAGCAAGCCTTGTTTGGCGAGCCCGGCATGCCGCCGCCCAAAGCTGGCTGGCAGCGCTCGGTGGTCAAAGCGCTGTTTGCTACTGAAGACATAGCAGAAAGTGTATACAAAACGCTGTCTGCACAGGATTTTTTCTCAGATTCCAAGGTGCTGGCCTTAACCGAGGTGGCCGACCAAGATTGGGTGCGCCTCACGCAATCGCAGTTCGCGCCTGTGGAAATCACCCCTGAGTTTTGGATCGTGCCGACATGGCACGATAAGCCTGCTGGAGCTGCCAAAGTCATCACGCTCGATCCGGGTCTCGCCTTCGGCACAGGCACGCACCCGACCACGCGCATGTGCCTGCGCTGGATTGCGCGAAACGCTCCCGCACTCAGCGGTCAGCGCGTGCTCGATTACGGCTGCGGCAGCGGGATCTTGGCCATTGGCGCGGCGCTGTATGGTGCATCGCTCATTGACGCGGTGGATATTGATGAAGCGGCAGTTCAATCAACCAAAGACAATGCAACCGCCAATCAGGTTAGCTTGAACGCTGGATTGCCCGATCAAGTCAGCGCCGCACCACAAAGCTATGCAGTCGTGCTCGCTAATATCTTGGCAACACCCCTTAAAGTGCTCGCCCCTTTACTCACTGGTCACGTATCACCGAACGGCTCTCTCGTACTAGCAGGGATTTTGGATCGACAGGAAGACGAGCTCAAAGCGGCCTACGCGCACTACATGAAACTCGATGTGCTAGATCGAGAAGACGGCTGGATTTTGATGGGCGGCCAAAACGCCTAATCACGCCCTACACAAATCGATAGAAAAACTTGCCGTCTTTGATGCGATGCTCGCGCAATACATGTTCGATCAATCCAAAGCTCATCAAGCGGTTGAGTAGGTTTTCCGCTTCGTGACGCGCAAGCTTTTTCTTCGCGTGCAACCAATCCACCGCCTCACTTCCGACCCAACACTGCGGATACACCTTACCCAAAT
>JBJTSL010000008.1:0-3772 GCA_046076625.1 Allobrachymonas sp. | reverse complement strand
TGAAGAGGTGAGCAACAACGCCATTGAGGTGTACATCCACCGCCTGCGCAAGAAAATCGAAAAAGGACCGGTGCGCATTGCCACGGTGCGCGGCCTCGGTTATTGCCTAGAAAAAATCAATTGAAGCTCTTTCAGCGCGAGCAACACAGCCTGTTTGGGGAAATCCTCGATTGGATGCTCACGCCACTTTTGATTGTCTGGCCCGTGAGCTTGGTGCTCACCTGGCTGGTGGCCCAAGGTATTGCAGACAAACCATTTGACCGCCGGCTGGAAGACAATGTGCTGGCGCTGAGCCAGTTGGCCGCCGCTCAGGGTGGCAAGGCTGTGTTCAACCTGCCTGCTCCCGCGCGCCAAATCTTGCGTGCCGATGACGATGATTTGGTCTATTACCAAGTACTCGGCTTACGCGGCGAGTATTTGAGTGGCGACAAGGATGTGCCTTTGCCAGAAGACGATGCCTTGCCTACCAGCACGATTCGACTGCGCGATGACGAAATGCGAGGCTTGGACATCCGCGTGGCCTGGACCTATGTGCCGCTCAAAGGCGCGGACCTGCCCCCCCAAGCCAAACCATTGCTCATCCAAGTGGCCGAGACGCGCGAAAAGCGCTCTCGGCTGACCACCGAAATTGTCAAGGGCGTGCTGCTGCCCCAATTCGTTATCGTGCCGTTGGTGGTGTTTTTGGTCTGGCTGGCTTTGGCGCGCGGCATCCGGCCACTCAGTCGACTGGAGGAGCGCATCCGGGCTCGGCGTGCCGACGATCTGAGCCCTATTGATGCAGTGGAAGTACCCACCGAGGTGGCGCCTTTGGTGAAATCCGTCAACGAGCTTTTTGCCAAAGAGCGCGCCGCGCTGGCAGGGCAAAAACGTTTCTTGGCCGATGCCGCGCACCAACTCAAAACGCCTCTGGCCGGTTTGCGCATGCAAGCGGAATTGGCGCTTCGCGCAGAAGCCAGCGAGAGCGAGCTCAAGCAATCTCTACAGCAGATCAGCCGCTCAAGCATGCGCGCCACACGCACCGTCAATCAGCTGCTCGCCTTGGCTCGCGCGGAAAATGAAGGCCGCAGTTTGCCGATGCAAAGCGTCAACTTGGCCAGCATAGCGACAGAGGTGGTACGCGATGCGTTACCCCGCGCGATGGACCGCAGCATCGATCTAGGCTACGAAGGCCCTGACGCGGGTGCATCCGTTGCGCAACTGCAAGGATCGGCCGCTTTGTTGCCAGAACTTCTACGCAATTTGGTTGATAACGCACTCAACTATGTGCCTTCCACACCCGAGCATCCGGGCATTGTGACGGTCCGCGTACTGGCTTTTGAATACGGTGAGTATTTGGAGGTGCAAGTTGAAGACAACGGCCCCGGAATTCCTGCTGCAGAACGGGAACTCGTGCTGCAGCCTTTCTATCGTAGCTTTGACCAGCAGGCCGACGGCTCAGGACTGGGCCTCGCCATCGTGCAAGAGATTGCCAAGCGGCACGACGCCGAGTTGCTGATCGAGGAGACAGACTCGAAAGCAGCGACACCTGGTGTGCGGTTCATCGTGCGATTTGCACGGGTTAACGGCTCATAACGGCGGTTGTGTGATATGTCATTGCACAGCCAGCTCTTATTGATTGAGCAAGTTTGGGCTTCGGGTCAACATGCGCTGATACCTAGTTTGCAAGATTTGTTTGTACGGTCCCATCCGGATACAGCTTTGGCCTGGAGCGATTTGGCGTGGTTGCGCATACGCTCTGCATCCCAAGACGCGGAGCCGACTTCCCTAAAGTCTGTACAAGACGAGGCCTTAGAGATGCTGCTTCGCGCAGTAGCGACTCGTGCCAATTGATGGCAAGCTTTGGATGGTTTATGTGAACTTAACTGGAGGCGCGGCGAAGCTGCTCAGGCCCTGCAATGGGGACGAAAGTCCTTGGATGCCAAGCACACGCTGGCGCTTCAAAACGGTGATGTGCAGCCGACCGAGATGGCCAAGCGCTATGCGAATGTGGCCAGTGATCTGAAGGTGATCGGTTTTTCGTTGTTTGGACACGAGGCGTTTTATGCCGAGGCTGCCGTGCGCAATGCGCAGGATGTCGCGCAACACTACCCTGATTGGGTTTGCCGTTTTTATGTGGGCCCGGAAGTAAGCTCCGCCATCAAGTTGCGATTACATCAAGCGGGCGCAGAAGTCGTTTCGCCGCCTCAAGCCCAAGCCCATCTGCCCGGCACGGTTTGGCGCTTTCTGGCTATTGATGATTTGCGCGTGAGTACGGTGATGATGCGCGATGCGGATAGCCTGATTACCAATCGTGAAGTGGCCGCCGTGCAGCAATGGTTAGACAGTGGCAAAAGCTTCCATGTGATACGCGATCATGCGATGCATACCGAACTGATGCTCGCGGGTTTGTGGGGTGCGCGAACCCAACAGCTGCGAGGAATCGGCCAAGCCCTGCTTACTTTTTTTGCCAAGCCTTTTCACCCCACACATGCCGACCAACATTTTTTGCGAGATTGGGTTTGGCCACGCGTTTGGTCTGATGTAGTGCAACACGATGCGGTGCTGAATTGGCATGCGCAAGGCATGCATGCACCCATTGGTTTGGTGCAAGACCAGCAGGAACACATCGGCCATGCACCCACGCAATGGACGCATCTTGATGCCCCGCCCGCTTTGTCTAACGCCATGCAAATTCGCTACCAGCTGTGGAACGAATCTGCACAAGTGCTGGGAGAGTTTGTCGCGGCGCGCCAAAGCGGTGGTTTTTCTATTCGCTTACCGCCGCATGTGCTGGAAAAAGTACAAGCCGGGCAATGGCAATTGAAAGCGCTACTGGAACCCTAGCGGCCCGTTACGGCGACAGCACCATTGTGGTTTGCCGAATCACTTGCGCACCGCTGCTGCTGCGGCTGTCCACATAGCGAATCGTCAGCGTGACCGAAGTTGGTGTCGCGCCTACCAGTTCGAAGCGGCCACTGCCGGGCGCGACGCTGGCTGCGCCACGCGTGACGGGGACACTGTTCAATGCGTATTGACCCGCGGCGATGCGCGGCAATACCAAAGTCTCGCTATCGCCATTGCTGGCTTGCACCTGTACCGTGATGCTGGGGCTGCTCAGATCAGGATCGTTCACTTGGATAGAAGCACTCACATTTCCCAGCGTGGGCGTGCACACAGGCGCGGCGGGCGGCAAAGTGATGTTGGCTGAGCAGTTGACCGAAGTGCTCGTGGAAGCCGTCCATGTGCCCGTCGCAGGCGCCTTGACCGTGCCGCTGCCGATGATGGTCATGGGGATGCTGACCGCTTGCGTGCTGCCACCAGGGCCACTGAACGGTGCAGTCGCGACGCCGGACTGGCTGAATACCAGCTGGCCTGTGCCAGGCGGGCTAGGCTCTGACACAAATGCTGTGAAATTGCTGCAGTTTGGAAATAAGAAATTCGCCGGCGCATTGACCGTCGCGATGCCGGGGGCTGAAATGGAGCAGGTGTAGGTGGTGGAGACCGTTGGCAGCGAGCAGCTTGCACCAAAGGGCGCAGGCGTTGGCGCATTAAAGCCCAAGGTCATCGCCGGCGCGGCAAGTAAAGTGGCTGTGGCAGTGCCAGAAACAGGTGGAGTGCTGCAACTCAAGGGCACGCCACCAAAGCTTGCGCTGCTGCTGGCCTGCACGGTGCCGTCGGCCCCGACACCACCGGAGCGCAGCGGGCTGTCCCCCACTAAGCCGCTGATACGCCATTGACCGCCCAAGCCGCCGCCCAGACCAGAAATCAACACGGAGCCGCGCCCGCGTGTCAC
>JBJTSL010000007.1:0-2843 GCA_046076625.1 Allobrachymonas sp. | reverse complement strand
GAAGGAAAGCCCTCGGGTTTTTCGGGCACGTCGCGTGGCAGGCGAGCGGGTGGAGCTAAACCCGTCACCGCCAAGCCATTCAAAAAAGGCAAGCTCAGGCCGGCAGCGCAGACTGCAAAAAGCGGCTGATGTCTTTGATTTCTTGCGGGTGCAGGCTGTGCGGCATCGGGTAGGCGTGCCATTGCACGGGGTGGCCGAGCGCGGCTAGCCCATCGCGCGAATCTTCGCCGCGCGCGACTGGGACGACGGGGTCTTGCGTACCATGGGCCATGTAGATGGGCGTGGAGGCATTGGCGCTGTGGCGCTCGCCAGCAAAGCGCTCGGCCAGCGGCAGATAGCCCGACAGCGCCATGATGCCTGCCAGCTTATGCGGGAAGCGCAAGCCGGTGTGCAGCGCCATCGCGCAGCCTTGGCTAAAACCGGCCAGCACGATGTGTTCGTAAGCAATGCCTTTGGCTGCTTGGTCTTCAATCAGGGCCACGATCTCGCGCTCTGATTTTTGAATGCCAGTGGCGTCTTGTTGGCTCACCAGATTCGCGCCAAAAATGTCGTACCAAGCTGGCATCACATAACCGCCATTGACCGTGACCGGCATGCTGGGCGCGTGCGGAAAGACAAAGCGGATCGACGCGCAGCCTGCTTATTCAAGTTCCGGCACGAGGCCGGCAAAGTCGTTGCCATCGGCCCCCAAGCCGTGCAGCCAAATCACGGCGGCGGTGGGGTTGGGGGCGGATTCGAGGATGATGGCAGGAAGCAGTTGGGTCATGGCTGCGATTATCGTGCGGTTGAAGGTCTGTCTCGTGCAAATTACGCATTAGTAAATGCGTTATGATTAGTGAAATTTCGGCCACCACAGGATATTTGCCATGCAGGTCTATGCCATTCCCGAGAGCTTGAATTCCACGCTGCCTGCGCCAGCGCCCGTGCAACAGCTGCACCACTACGCCTACCGCGCTCGCGACGCGGAAGAAACGCGCAGTTTTTATGAAGACGTGCTCGGCCTGCCCATGTATCACATCATTCAAAGCGATGTCGTGCCGTCTACGGGTGAATACTGCCCGTACACGCATTTCTTCTTTCGCCTGCAAGACGGCAGCTTCATCGCGTTTTTTGATTTGGGCGACGACACCGCCGCCGAGCCCAGCCCGAATACGCCCAAGTGGGTGAATCACATCAGCTTTCGCGTCAACACGGTGCAAGATTTGATCGACACCAAAGCGCGGCTGGAGGCGGCAGGTGTGCAGGTACTGGGCGTGACGGACCATCACATCTTCAAGAGCATTTACTTTTTTGACCCGAATGGCATTCGCTTGGAATTGACGGCGCAATTGGCCGATGAATTTCAAATGCTGCAAGAGAGCAAAACGGCGCATGCGCGCTTGGCCGAATGGTCGGCACGCAAAGCAGCCTGGCGGCTGGAGCGGGACGCAGCCGTCGCGGCCGGTCAACCTGTGCCTACTTTGAAGCCGCAAACCAATGATCGCCCTGAGTTCCTGAGCCACGCTTGAATAAGCGAAGCTAATGAGGCATTGTTTGTCTGTATTTCCATGAATACCCTAGGCATGTTTATTGCGTGTGTCTTTAGACTGCGCTGCTTCGCATGTAAGCAAACGTTCTGTTTAGGTTAGGGCTCATGAAACACTTCAATTCTTCCTCTTTGGCCGCGTGGTTGTTGAAACCCGCATCAACTCTGGCATGTATGGCGCTGGTCTCGCTGGTGGGCTCGCTCGCAGCGCTGGCGTTTGCGCAAAACTTCCCCAACAAACCGGTGCGCATGCTCGCTGGCTTTGGCGCGGGTGGCGGCTCGGATGCGATGGTGCGGCAAGTCAGTGCCCAAATGGCCAGCCAGTTGGGTCAAGCCGTGAATGTGGACAACAAACCCGGCGCGGGCTCAGCCTCTGCCGTGGCTGACCTGCTGGCAGCCCCTGCCGATGGTTACACCATCTTCGCGGCAGACAACGGCGTGATGGTCTATAACGCGGCGCTGTACAAAAAACTGCCCTATGACGCCAATGCGCTCGCGCCGCTGGGTGTAATGGCGCGCGCGCCGCTCATGCTGGTCACGCATCCGGGCGCGGGTTTCAAGCATGTGCGAGACATGCTGGACAAAGCCAAAATCGCGCAGCCCAAGATCGCCTATGCCTCGCCCAGCGTGGGCAGCCCGTTTCATGTGGCCATGGAAACCTTTAGAAAGCGTGCGGAAGTGCCTTTTGTGCGCGTGCCTTTTGGCAGTGATGCGGCTGCGCTCAAAGATGTGCTGGCCGGGCAGGTGGATTTGGCGGTGATTGATTTGCCTAGCGCTTTGCCGCATATCAAATCAGGCAAGCTGCAAGTGCTGGCCACGTTTGCGAACCGCCGCCTCAATGCCGCGCCCGATGCGCCATCGGTGAGCGAGCTGGGCTTCAAGGATTTGGAGGCGTATCTGTGGCAAAGCCTCGTGGTGCAGGCGGGCACATCCAAGGAAGTGCAAACCCGTTTGAGCAATGCCATGCAAGCGGCCTTGGGGCAAAACGCGGTGCGCAAAAGCTTGACGGACAACGGCTGGGAAATTCTTTCCAGCGATGCGGGCTTGATGAGTGCATTCATTGCGGTGGATGTGCGCATATGGCACAAGAACATCAAAGAGGCGGGCATTTCTGCCGATTGATTCTCACGCTCCTGCCATGAAGCCCAATGCCCACGCCGTTGCCAATCAAGAGTTGAATGCTATTATTTCAATAGCATTGAGCGCAGATTCTTTGCCGGCGATCAGCACATTTGGCTTCAAAAATGACCCTTTCTGAGACTTCCTACACCAACGGCTACGAATTCAGCCAAGGCAGCGGCTATGCGCTGCCTGAATA
>JBJTSL010000006.1:0-2007 GCA_046076625.1 Allobrachymonas sp. | reverse complement strand
GAGCATGCCAGTGGCTGCGCAGGCTGCTACACGGCACTCAGTGCGATCGAGCTCTATGCGGAGGCTTTTGAGGCTGCAGACGCACTGCACCGGCTAGAAGCCTTTGCTTCGCACAATGGCCCCGATTTTTACAAGCTGCCGCGCAACGTTGGCACGATCACACTGTCCAAACAAGGCTGGCAATTGCCCGAAACCTTGGCTTTCGGCAATGCTGAGATTAAGCCATTGCGTGGTGGCGAAATACTGACTTGTAAAATGCTCTGATTCCAAGCGAAATGAACCTCTGCCCGGCATGGAATATACACTGATTGCTACTTTTTTTGTAGTGATCGGGTCAAGCATCCGTCAAGATGCCAAATGCCGAACCACCCCCAGCCCCGCCGCCCGACCACTCGCCCAACACGCCGTAAGCAAATAACCGCCGGTCGGCGCTTCCCAGTCGATCATCTCGCCTGCACAAAACATTCCCGGCAAAGTGCGCAACATCAGGTGCTCGTCCAGGGCTTCAAACGCCACACCGCCCGCGCTGCTGATCGCTTCGTCAATCGGGCGAGCTGCTCCCAAGCGGATGGGCAAAGCCTTGATGGCGGTTGCCAAAGCGGTTGGATCGCTCATTTGCGATTTATTCAAGACTTCATACAACAGCGCGGTCTTGATGCCTTGCAGATTCAAGCGGCTCTTCAAGTGCGCCGACAGAGATTTGCTGCCACGCGGATGCGCCACCTCGGCCAGCACCTTGTCGAACGAGAAAGCCGGCAGCAAATCCAGATGAATCACTGCGCTGCCTTGGCTTGCAAGGGTTTGGCGAATCTGGCGCGAGGCTGCATAGATCAAGCTGCCTTCCACACCTGTTTGCGTGAGCACAAATTCGCCTTGGCGCACAAAGCTCTGGCCCTGCGCATCGGTGAAATGCAAGGCCACGGGTTTGATCGGTTGACCCGCAAATTTCTCACGCAGCACATCGCTCCAAGGCGTTTGCGCATCGAAACCGCAGTTGGCGCTTTGCAAGGGCTGCACATGCACGCCGCGCGCCTGCAACCAGGGCAGCCAAGCGCCATCTGAACCCAAGCGCTGCCAGCTTGCACCGCCCAAGGCAAGTACCGTCGCATCGGCTTGAATTTGCATTGCACCAGAGGGCGAGGAAAAAGACAACGCGCCGCTTGCTGCAAAGCCCAGCCAACGATGCCGTGCATGAAATCGCACGCCTTGGCTGCGAAGGCGCGCAAGCCAAGCCCGCAAGAGTGGGGCGGCCTTCATCTCAGTGGGAAACACGCGCTGCGATGTGCCCACAAAAGTCTCAATGCCCAGCGCATGCACCCACTGGCGCAACTGCGTGGGCGTGAAGTCATCCAGCCATTGTTTGACCCTGAGCGTGCCCTGCGCAGACGACGATGAGTAGCGGGAAGCAAAAGCATCAAAGCCTTCCGCATGCGTGATGTTCAGCCCACCAATGCCCGCGAGCAGAAATTTGCGTCCGACAGAGGGCATCGCGTCATACACATCTACCACCTGCCCCGCTTGCGCGATCATTTCAGCCGCCATCATGCCCGCAGGCCCGGCGCCAATGATGGCAACGGTTTTCAAGCGGCCGCTTCCAGCAAGGGGGTGAAAAAGCGCGGGCGCATCTCGCTCAGGCCCAACTGATCCAGCATGGCATGTAAGCGCAGCGCACTGGTCTTGGCATGCGGGCTGCCTTTAGAAGCCACAATCAGCTCATTTTTCATCGAATGCTCCCAGCCCACCAGCTCCGTCACCGTCACCTCATAGCCATGTGCCTCCAACTGCAGGCAGCGCAGCACATTGGTCAGCTGCGAGCCAAACTCCCGCGTATGCAGCGGTCTGCGCCACAGCTCTACGAGTGGATTGTTGTGCAGCGCACGGGCCTTGCCCGCCTTGAGCGCACCCGCCACCTCCGCTTGGCAGCAGGGCACCAGCACCACGTGCTGCGCATGATGCGAGAGCGCAAAAGCAATCGCATCATCGGTGGCCGTGTCGCAGGCATGCAGC
>JBJTSL010000005.1:0-2203 GCA_046076625.1 Allobrachymonas sp. | reverse complement strand
TCACATGAGTTCCCGCGCACGGCTTCTCGGCTCAATGAAATGCAGTCGGCAGAATTCTTGGCGCTGGAGCGGCGCAGCGTGGACACGCGTCTGACCTGACGATCTGCTACATTGGCTTCATGCAACCGCACTTCACATCTTTTATGCAGCATTGGCGATTTGCTATATTGTCGATAGCATTGTACGCAAGTTTGATGCCGGCGAATAGCCAAAACCTACCTGATAGTGCGCCTTCAAGCACGACTGCTGGCCTGCAAGAGCACGCCGAGCGCCACCGAATTGCCAATGAGCGCGCAGCTTTGCAAAATGCCTATCAGGCGCAGCAACAGACTTGCTACCAGAAGCTCGCTGTCACGCCCTGCTTGACGCAGGCGCGCGATGAGCACAACGATAAGATGCGCGATTTGAAGCGGCAAGAAGTGGCCTTGGACGATGCGCAGCGCAAACGCAAAGCTGCCGAGCGCATGCGCATGATTGATGATCGCAATTCTCCCGAGGCGCAGCTCCAGCAAGCCGAGCGCCGTGGCCGTGCGATGGAGCAGGCCAAACAGCGCGAGACCCATCGCATGGAGAAGCAGCAAGAGCGTGATGCCAAGCAAGCGTCAGCCCACTCGTCTGCACAGGCCAAGAGCGAAGATGGGGCAAGGCCCACAGCGCCCAGCCCGCGAGGCAAGCCTAAAAAGGAAGCGCCGGTTAAGCTGCCTCCAGAGCAGCGCCCTGATCAAGCTGCCAAAAGCGCCCAGAGCCAACAAGCCGCTGCCCAGCGTGAGCGAGCGGCAAAAGAGCGCAGAGACAAAGCCGAGCAGCGCGAAGCGCAGCGAAAGAAGCCCATATCGCCGGGCTTGCCTGTGCCGCTGTAATTCAAAGACCCATCAAATCCTTGCGACGGCTCGACGGGGAGCGCAGATAAACCAAACTGCCTTGATCGCTGGCTACTTCATGGTGCACCGAGCCGGGCAGGGCGATTTGGTAGTCTCCGGCGTAGAAATCCACGCCGTTCAAGCGCAGTTGGCCTTCGAGCACCATGCATTCTTCTGCACCATCAGCATGGTCGTGCTCCACCAAACGGCCACCGGGCAAGAGCTTGAGCAACCACGACAGACTTGTGCCATCATCATGCAGTACCTTGGCTTGCACTCGCTTTCCCAGACTCACCCAGCCATGTTCGCGGCGAACGTTGTGAACCAAACTTTCTGAGGGAGCGCTCTAAGGCTGCAAGCGGGCAGCAATTTTGGACATGAGCTGCGATTTGATGCGCTCGCGCGAGGCATCGCTCAAGCTGTGGACAGGGGCTAGGCTTTCAGCCAACGTGCCTGACCATGCGGCATTCAAGGCTTTATCGGTTGTCATGCTGATTCATCCAAAGAGAGGCTGGCTAATTGCTCGGGGCCAATTCCAAGCCTTGCCAAATGTTCGCGTAAGTTGAGTAAGGCACGGCGCACGGTACTCTTCACTGTACCCAGCGGCAGGTTCAAATGCGCGCTGATGTCTTGATGCGTCATGTCGTGGAAAAACGCCAGGCTAAGCATCTGGCGCGTCTGTGCGGGCAGGTGTGACAGGGCGGTATGCAGGCTGGCGCGGGTGCTGGTGGCTTCCAAAAAATCTTCGGGTTGATACGTTGAATGCATCAGGGCAGAAGCGTCATCAGCCAAAGCGCCGTCGTGAACTACCGCGCCGCTGCTGGCTTTACGCCACGCATCGAGCGCGCGACTGCGTGCCAGGTTCAGCAGCCAAGCCATCACCGCACCACGCTCGGCATCAAAGCGTTGGGCTTGCGTCCAAGCTTGCAAGTAAATCTCCTGCGTCACGTCTTGCGCTGCGGCATCATTGCCGACAAAGCGCTTGACCAAGCTGAATACGCGAGTGATGCTGGCATCGTAGAGCTGTGCGAGCGCGGCCTGCGCATCCGTGCCGCCCGCTTGTATGCGGGAAACCAAGGCGCGAAGCCGCGCATCTTCGGTTTCTTGAGGCGAAATCAAGGGTTCTAACGCACGATCCATGCAGGGATAGTGCCTTGATTGCGCGAACCTGCGCGTAGGTCTCCAAGCTTTCAAGAATTCAGGGGTGACCCAAGCAGGGCGCAAAACGTGTTCCATGCACCCTCTACGAAGCCCAAAGCATGCGGGATGCAAAGCTTACAAAGTGGGTTTGAGCAAAGCGCCCTGGAACAAAATCGGCCCGGTTGGCCCACTGCCCACTGGTG
>JBJTSL010000004.1:0-3104 GCA_046076625.1 Allobrachymonas sp. | reverse complement strand
GATGCCAGCACCCGCGTGCTGGTGGCTGCTGTGCTGCGCAAGGAGGGCTACGATGTCCTATCGGCAGAAGATGGCGCACAAGGCTTGGCGTTGATTCGCGACCACAAGCCTGATCTGGTGGTGAGCGATGTGCAAATGCCGAATTTGGACGGTTTTGGCGTGCTCGAAGCCGTGCGTGCCGATGAAAACATCACCACCATCCCGATCATTCTGCTCACCTCGCTGCAAGACCGGGCACACATGCGCCAAGGCATGACCACAGGCGCGGACGACTATCTCACCAAACCTTTTGCACCCCAAGAGCTGCGCGATGCGGTGAACGCGCAGCTTTCAAAATTGGTGCGTGCGGAAGCTGTGCAAGCCCAAGTAGTGGATCGCGCTGTAGTGCAGGCCTTGGCCGAGCAACAGGAAAAAATAGGACGCCTCTACGAAAGGCGCATGGCCAAGGAGCTGTCTGAGCAATGGCCAGACAGCAGCCAAACAGAGGCCAACGAACGCTTCCCCAGCGCCACCGTGCTCTATGCCGACATGCGCGACTACACCCAATGGACGCAGCGTCTGTCCACCAATGAGCTCAGCGAGGTGATCACCCGCTTCTATTCCAGCGTGGGTGACACCGTTCATCTGTTTGGAGCCAAGCACATGCAGTTTGTGGGCGATGGCATGCTGTGCGTGTTTGTGGACAGCAGCGACACGCTCTCGGTGAACCATGCGCTGCGCGCGGTGAAGGCAGCGCTCGGCCTGCAAGATGGCTGCAAGCGGCTGGACGCCTTCGTCAAACAAAAATTTGGCGACCGCAATCTGCCTGCTTTCCGCCTGAATACCGCGCTACACACCGGCCCCGTCACCTTCACCAAGCTCGACGGCTTGTTTGCCAGCTCCAGCCAGTCCACCCCGGTAGGCGAAGTGGTCAGCACAGTGCTCAAATTTTTCCATGGCGCGCAGCCACCGGATTGGGCCATTGGGGTATCGGTGCAGACCAATATCTTGCTCAACCACAGCGGCAAAATTGGCCGCCGTGCGATGGTGAATGTGCCAGGCAGGAGTGGCGCGGTCGATGCCATGGAAATTCTGGGCTTGCATACCCGATCGCTTCAGCGCTGTGAAGTCTCCACGCTACTCAGCCCCTGCACGCAGTTGGTCGCTGCGCAGCATCTCGATTCTCACTTTGATGCTGTTTGCTCTCGTGCCTACGGCCTTGGTGGGCGCACTGCTGTACCGCAGCCACGTGCACTCCATTGACGCTCTGTCCGAAAAAATCGTGAGCGATGTGGCCCATCGCGTACGTAAGGAAATGGAAAGCCAGTTGGCATTGGCCAACTCTTTGCTCAACGGCATCGTGGAATCCGAGCCCACCCCAGCGCAAATCGCCCGTGCGCGCGGCATGCTGGCCAATCCCTTGCAATTTGAAGCACTGGCGCACACGCTGGCACGCATGAACCCGCAAACACCTTTCGTTTTTATGGGCACGGCCAAGGGTGAGTATTTGGGCGTGCAGTCTCTGGTTTTCAGCAGCGTGGGCTTGAACCGCGTGGGCGTGCAAACAGCACAAGAACAACGCCGCCGCTACTACGAAGCCTCGCAAGCAGGCGATCGTTCCAACCCCCAAGCACCCGAGACCGCGAACTTCGACCCACGACTGCGCCCTTGGTACAGCGCAGCCGTCAACGAGCGGGGGCGAATCACCACGCCGGTGTACATATCGGCCTCCAGCAAACAGCTCATTATCACCATGGCGCAACCGGTGTTTGATCCGTACGGCGGCTCGCTCGGCGTATTTGGCGTGGATTTGACGCTGCGCGAGCTCAACGACACGCTGCGCCTGATTTCCATCAGTCGGCGCGGAGCGGCCATGATTGTGGATGAAGATGGCATGCTGATTGCCATGTCCACAGGCGAAGACCTGAGTCGCAATGACAATGGAAAACAGATCCGAATGCGCCCCGATGAGAGCTCCAATCTAGTGATCCGCGCGGTATGGACGCACGTGGCTGACCGCGCGGGCAAGCGCGAGCAAGATTCGATACAACGACAGAGAATCTCCGAGGTGATTGATTCGCCTGCGGGTCGGGTCATTCTCAACATGCAGCCGATCTCGGGTGGCAAAGGTCTGCCCATGACCATGATCGTCGCAGCGCCAGTGGCAGATTTCTCGGCTGAAGCGGAAGCTTCCCTCGCCCGCTCGACATACTTCATGGTCGCGGTCGTCTTGCTCGCCGCTGTTTTGGGCGGTCTTTTGGCATGGCGTCTGACTCGACGTTTTCGTGCTTTGGTGCAAGCTGCCGAGCAAATGGGTCAAGGCATGCTGCCGCGGCGGCAAGGCGATGCGCGCATCCGCGAAGTGCGACGACTGTCAAGCGCACTGCACAGCAGCGCCCGTGAAATTATCGAAAACCGCGAAGCTCTGCAGCAAGCCAATGAGCACTTGGAAGAGCGCGTGGCATTGCGCACGCATCAGCTGCAAGAGTCCCGCGAGGAAGCGCTGCAAGCGGCCAAAGCCAAAGCTGCCTTCCTGGCTACGATGAGCCATGAAATCCGCACGCCGCTCAATGGCGTGGTGGGCATGACCACGTTGATGGCCGATACGCCCTTGAGCGACGAGCAAAAGGACTATCTGCATACCATGCGAGTTTCCAGTGACCAACTTCTCTCTGTCATCAATGACATCTTGGATTACCCCAAGATCGAATCCGGCAAGATGGATCTGGAGAATGAGCCACTGTCTTTACAGGCTACCGTGGAAGAAGCTTGCGACATCGGCGCGCCACGCGCCCGCGAGAAAGGCTTGGAACTGCTGGTGGATGTGGGCGACGAAGTGCCGGCTTGGGTGCGCGGCGATGTCACGCGTCTACGGCAAATTTTGCTCAATTTCTTAGGCAATGCGGTCAAGTTCACGGAGAAAGGGCAAATCCTCGTCTCAGTGCATTTGAAAGAGGATTTTGATGCAACCCGCGTAGTGGATGGGCAGCCCAGTACCAGCGCTTTGGTGCAGTTTCGCGTCAAGGACAGCGGCATTGGCATTCCCAAAGACCGGCAAAGCGCGCTCTTCCAATCCTTCACGCAGGTCGATGCCTCCACCACGCGCAAATACGGCGGCACGGGGC
>JBJTSL010000003.1:0-2504 GCA_046076625.1 Allobrachymonas sp. | reverse complement strand
GTAGGCACAGCTGCAGCACCCGTGCTGCTCGATGTGCGCCGCGATGCAGCTTTTGCTGCCAGCACCCAGATACTGGCAGGTGCACAGCGCTGTGCGCCACAAGACATCGCTCGCTGGGCTGCCCTCCATGAAGCAGTGCGTGATCAAACCGTGGTGGTGTATTGCGTGTACGGCCACAACGTGAGCAAAGATGCTTGCAGCCAACTTCGCGCTCTGGGGTTCAACGCACACGTCCTTGCTGGAGGTTTCCAGGGCGGCGAGGATGGTGTGGATGCGGCTTCAGATATCGGCACTTGGAGAGCCGCTTCCTTGCCCACGTGGCGCAAACGAAACGATCTGGGCCTGAGCGGCGCAGGCGGCTCGCGCTGGGTCACTCGCGTACGGCCCAAGATAGACCGCATCGCTTGCCCTTGGCTCGTGCGCCGCTGGATTGATGCTCAAGCGAAGTTTGACTATGTACCAGATGCACAAGTGCTTTCTCACGCGCAACAGGTGGGTGGCTTAGCATTTGACGTCGTCGGCGCACCAATCACCCATGAGGACGTATTGTGCAGTTTTGATGCACTGCTGCAAGTCGTGGACTTGCACACACCAGCCTTGAATTTGCTCGCTCGCATCGTGCGTGGTGCAGACACCGATCTGCTTCAGTTGGAGTCACCCTGCGCAGGGTTGCTGGCTGTCACGCAGGGCATGTCGCGTTTGCATGTGCACGATGATGCGGCAATGCTGGAGGCCATGATGCCCATCTACGATGCTTTGTATGCTTGGTGCGTGGATCAAGCGCAAGGCCGCGTGGAGCACCACGCATGGGCTGCGCCTGCCCCACTGAACACGGCAGCTCTGCGCCGCCAGGCCGAGTCTGCTCGTCGGAGCATCCGCGCATGAGTGTGACCCTACCCACCTCACCCTCCGTCTCCTTCACCCAAGCCCTGCTCTTCTGGCTCAAGCTGGGCTTCATCGGCTTTGGCGGCCCGGCGGGTCAAATTGCCATCATGCAGCGCGAGCTGGTGGATGAGCGGCGCTGGATTTCACAAGGACGCTTCAACCACGCGCTGAACTATTGCATGCTGCTGCCCGGCCCTGAAGCGCAGCAGTTGGCCACCTACATCGGCTGGCTGATGCATCGTACAAGCGGTGCCTTGGTGGCGGGCGGCTTGTTTGTGCTGCCTTCGCTTCTGATCCTGATCGCGCTGAGTTGGGTGTATGTCGTTTATGGGCAGGTGCCTGCCGTGGCCTCGGTGCTCTGGGGCGTGCAGTGCGCCGTTGCTGCTATTGTTGTGCATGCGCTACATCGCGTGGCCAGCCGCACGATGCCGAATTTCAGGCAAAACCCGCAAGTTGCCGGCGTATTGATTGCATTGGCAGCTATGAGTTTTGTAGCGATTGTGCTCCTCAATATCAGTTTTTTGTGGATCGTGACCATCGCAGGTATGGTCGGTTGGCTGGCTGCGAAGCGCTATCCTGAACAATTTGCTGGGGGTGGGCATGAGGGCAAGGCCAAAGCCGGCGGCAAGGGCTATTTGATTGACAACGATACGCCCACGCCCGCGCACGCAATGTATTCCAAAGCAAAAATGCTGCGCGTCTTGGCCGTCGGATTGACGCTGTGGGCCGCAAGCTTCGCGGCACTGGTGGCATGGCAGGGCTGGAATTCAAGCCTCACGCAGATGGGTTGGTTTTTCAGCAAAGCGGCGATGGTGACTTTCGGCGGCGCGTATGCGGTGTTGCCCTATGTGACGCAAACCGCTGTTCAAAACCACTGGCTCACGCCCGATCAGATGATGGCGGGCTTGGCACTCGGTGAGACGACGCCCGGGCCGCTCATCATGGTCGTCGCTTTCGTTGGCTACGTGGGACAAGCCTTGGAGGTGCAGCGATTGGGCGCAGGTGCAAACTTGATTGGCGCAGCGATGTTCATCATGGGCAGCTTGGGTGCAGTGGTCGCCACATGGTTCACGTTTTTGCCGAGCTTTGTTTTTATTTTGGCCGGCGGTCCATTCGTGGAGTCCACGCATGGCAAGCTAGGCTTGACCGCACCACTCAAAGCGATCAGCGCGGCGGTGGTGGGTGCGATTGCCTCTTTGGCGTTGCTCTTTATTCAGCATACTGTGATCGGCAAAGCCGGCCTTGACTGGGCAGCTATTGCGCTGATGATCGTGGCCGCGCTCTTGCTCTTCAAACGGCAATGGAGCATCGTACGTGTGATTTTCTTGTGTGCCGCTTGCGGATTCGCACGTAGCTTGTTGTTGCTGTAAATACAGTAAAGCCTACCTATTACTCAACAGAGATCGCATCGTGTGAAATACAAACGAGAATTGTTTTTTAGATCCAAAAAGGTAACCAATAATTGCTCCAGCTATGGGCGTCACAGCCGGTACGACTGCGTGAAAAGCTTCTTTGCCACGACCACCCGGATCAGCAAAATACAGAACACTTACAAACACGATCAGTATTAGTATCCCTGTAAAAGTAGCTGCTGCAAAGCGAAGTTTGGCTACTTCAAT
>JBJTSL010000002.1:0-9031 GCA_046076625.1 Allobrachymonas sp. | reverse complement strand
GGTGCATCTGGGCAGGCTTGAATTTCGTGGACGAAGTAAAGCAACGCACGCAGCGGATCACCGAGCACGTTTGAACCTGTGCCAGCATCTTGTTGCTGGCCATCGCAGAGCAAACGCAGCTTGCAAGCGGAAAGCATTTGGCACAACTCTGCCTCTGTGTTGGCCAAGCCCCGCACGGGTGTTGGCTTGCCCACAACGAGCCGGGCATGCAAGCCGCCATCGGCCACTGCATCGGGAAGGGCGAATTTCCAGTCTTTCAAATGGCTTTGCACGATTTCAAAACCAGGGGCGACGGATTCAACGCAGTCAAAAAGCTGCTTCAGGGTGCAGCGCTCTGGCGGTGGTGCGCGCAGCGTGAGCACAGCTTCGGGCTCGATGCGCGGCTGGCTGATACCTCGCAGGGACAGCGAGGCTTCGCTGTCGCAATTACTCAAAGTGCTGCTGTAAACGGTGCCCCAGATCGGCGCGGTGGCGTTGTAACGCGGCCAGATGCTTTGGTTGGTGAAGCCGATTTTGTAGCCGCGTGGCAGCTCGCCGCGTGCGATGCGCAAAGAACGCACTTTCAGGGCTGCGCTGTAGGCGGTGTGAATGTCCAAGCCAGTGGGTGCAGGCCAGAGCTGGGCACTGTCGTAGTGAGAGAGCAGGAGGGTGGCGTTCATGCGTGCATTGTGGCGGCAATGCATGTGAAACGCGGTTGGGGTGATTGAAATTTGTTCACGCTGCAGGTAGATGGGCGCGTCTGGGATAATTGGGTTATGAGTGGCAATACCTTTGGGCATTTGTTCGCAGTGACGAACTTTGGCGAATCGCATGGCCCGGCGATTGGATGCGTGATCGATGGCTGCCCACCGGGCGTGGTCTTGAGTGAGGCCGATATTCAGCCCGATTTGGATCGCCGCCGTCCAGGCACAAGCAAATTCGTCACGCAGCGCAACGAGCCTGATGCGGTACAAATTCTCTCCGGCGTGTATGAAGGCAAAACCACCGGCACACCGATTTGCCTGCTGATTCACAACACTGATCAGCGCAGCAAAGACTATTCAGAAGTGGCCGCCAAATTCCGCCCCGGCCATGCGGACTACACCTACATCCAAAAATACGGCCTGCGTGATCCACGCGGCGGTGGGCGATCCTCTGCACGGCTCACAGCGCCGATGGTAGCTGCAGGCGCGGTGGCCAAGAAGTGGTTGAAAGAAAAGCACGGCACGGAGTTTCAAGGCTGCATCACGCAGATTGGCGAGTTGACTGTGGGCTTTGAGAGCTGGGCGCATGTGCATGAGAACCCATTTTTTGCGGCGCTGGCTGATGTGTCGAAGCTTGAGGACTATATGAATGCACTGCGCAAGAGCGGTGATTCATGCGGGGCGCGTTTGCGCGTCACGGCCACTAATATGCCGGTGGGCCTTGGGCAGCCGCTGTTTGACAAACTCGATGCCGATATTGCTTACGCGATGATGGGTGTGAACGCCGTGAAGGGCGTGGAAATCGGCGCGGGCTTTGCTAGCGTGTCTGACAAAGGCTCCACACATGGCGACTCCCTCACGCCTTCCGGCTTCAAAGGTAACAAGGCCGGCGGCGTTTTAGGGGGCATCAGCACCGGGCAAGATCTGGAAGTGAGCGTGGCGATCAAGCCCACCAGCTCTATCCTCGTGCCACGCGAGACAATTACCACTCAGGGACAAGCCGCTGAAGTCATCACCAAAGGCCGCCACGACCCCTGCGTGGGCATTCGCGCCACGCCGATTCTGGAGGCAATGCTCGCGCTGGTGGTGATGGAGCATGCTTTAGCACATCGTGCACAGTGCGGGGATGTGGTGAGCAGCGCGCCAGTGATTGCAGGAGCGG
This sequence comes from Allobrachymonas sp., assembly GCA_046076625.1. Lineage (GTDB taxonomy): Bacteria > Pseudomonadota > Gammaproteobacteria > Burkholderiales > Burkholderiaceae_C > JANMDU01. Next base: position 7,186 of record JBJTSL010000002.1, on the reverse strand, counting down.
TTTGATCCGTGCAAGATAGCGCCGCCGCCACCACGCGGCAACTGATCCCGTTTGCGGCGCTCTCTGCCGCGTATTTCTCACACATCGGCACCGTGAACACCTTCCTGAGCCTCTGGCTCAAGGAGTTGGGCTACGGCGTGGCCTTGATTGGGGTGATTGCCTCGATCCAATCGTTTTCTCGCCTTGCTGCGCCCTATGCGTGGGCCTGGTTGGGTGATTGCACAGGTCAGCGGGCTTTGATGTTGCGGATCGCAACGATGCTGGCTTTGCTGGGGTCTTTGGGCATGTGGTGGCAAGGCGGTGGTTTTGGGTGGCTGATGGCTTGCTTGCTCTTCATGTATCTGAACAACAGCGCGCTGATGCCGATGAGTGAATCGGCGCTGGCGCAGGTGGTGACGCGTGGGGGTGTGTTTGATGTGCGCCGGCATGGGCGCGTGCGGCTGTGGGGCTCGCTGGGTTTCATGCTCACGGTGCTGGGTGCGGGGGCTTGGTTTGAAGCCTTCGGTATGAAGCACTTTCCGTGGATTGTGAGCTTTGGCTTGGTGCTGCTGGTGATCAGCGCGTTTTCAATTCCTGATTTGCGGGAAACATCTGCGCACGAAAAGGCCGCCGCGCCGATCTGGGAGACGCTGCGCCAGCCGCCCGTGGCCTGGTTTTTCGGCTCGATGGCGCTGCATGTGCTCTCGCACATGGGGCTGTATGTGTTTTTCTCGCTGTATTGCGATGAGCTGGGCTACAGCAAAACGCTGATTGGCGTGCTCTGGTCTGCAGGCGTGATTGTGGAGATTGTTTGGTTTCTCACGCAAGGCCGCTGGCTGCCGCGGTTTTCGCTCACGGGCTGGCTGATGGTGGCTTCGGGCGTGGCCTTGCTGCGCTTTGCGCTGACGGCAGGTTTGGGCGATGTGCTGTGGGTGCTGCTGGCCGCGCAGGCGCTGCATGCGGTGAGCTTTGCCGCGCACCATACGGTGTGCACCGCACTGATTTCACATCACTTCCCCGGCAGCATGCGCGGACGCGGCCAAGCGCTGTACACCGTGATCGGCTACGGCATTCCGGGCGTGCTCGGCAGTTGGGCAGGCGGCTTGATCAGCGAGGCCTATGGCCTACACAGCATTTTTTGGATATCCAGCGGCGTGGCATTGGCCGCGATGCTGTGCGCGTTCAGGGTTTGGCGCTTGCAGCATCCGACCATTTCAAATCACTGATCAACGCAACCGCCACCAGCGCTCGTGCTGCGCCCGCAAGCATGCCGCTGGACAGCGGTTCACCCAAAAAGATATGCCCCCAAAGTACGCCGAAGATTGGGATCATGAAGGCTGGCGTCATGGCTGCCGTGCTGGAGATATGGCGCATCACGCGCAGATGCAGCCAAAACGCCATGCCCGAGGTGACGATGCCCATGATGGCTGTCGCCAGAAGTGCTTGCATGCTCCATTGCGCCCGCGGCGCGTCATACACAGCCAGTGGGGCAATCAACACCATCGACCAAGCATGTGTCATGGCAGCGACGGGAAGTGGCTCAATGCGCGAAAGCGCCCGTTTGGTGAGCGGCACGGCAATTCCATAGCAAATGGATGCCAGCAGCGCCGCCAAACAGGCCAAGAGCACGGTGGGCGTTAGATCGATGGGCCCCAAGCGCACGATCATGCCAATACCAGCCAAACCAATCAAGCAGCCCATCACTTTGCGCCAAGTCAGCGTATCGACCTTCATCCAAGCCGCAAACAGGCAGCCAAACATCACATAGCTGGTGTTGATGAGCGCGCTGTAACTCGATGGCACGTGCAATCCAGCCCATGCAAACAGCAGGAAAGGTACGGCAATCGCGGCCAGAGAAATCCAAAGCAACTCTTTCGCATGCGGCCAAGGCCAGCGGTGTTTCAGCAAGCGCATGATCAGCGTCAAGGTGAGCGTGGCCAAGCCAATGCGCAAGCCTGCCAAGACGAGTGGCCCCAACTGCGGGCTGGCAATGCGGATGAAGAGAAACGAAGCGCCCCACAGCGCCGACAGCGCCACGAGCTGCGCGAAGGCGGAAAGGCTCATATGGAAAGAGATTTTAGAGCTGGATCAGCAATTCGCCGGCATAGAACCTGCGTGAATTGCTATTTATTTTATAGTGGCTTGCTGGGCCAAGCGAAGCGCTTGCAAGGTTTGCTGGCCGCAGCCCGCCCAAGTGAAACGCGCTGCGACTTGGGCTGCTTGGGCGGCCAATTGCTGGCATATCGCGGGCTCGGTGATGAGCTGGTGCAGGGCTCGCGCAATCTGTGGCGTGTTGCGTGGATCGACCAAGAGGCCGCAGTCTTGCACGATTTCTGCAATCGAGGTGCCCGCGCTTGCGAGCACACAGCGGCCTTGCGCCATGGCCTCCAGTGCAGGCAGGCCAAAGCCTTCATAGAGCGAAGGCATGGCCAGAAATTGGGCGTGTTTGTACAGCGTGGACAGCAGTGCGTCATCCACAAAGCCCAGTACCTTGACGTGGCTGTGCAGTTGATGCTGGGCCAGCAGATCGGGCAAATTCAGATTGCCCCAGCCACGCCCGCCCACGATCACCAGCTGCATGCTGCGCTTGACCTGCGCCTGTAGCGAGGCATAAGCGGCCAGCAGGGCGGATAGGTTTTTGCGGGGCTCAAGTGTGCCGACGAAAAGAAAGTAATTCGGCTCGATGCCTCGCGCTTGGAGCATGCCTGCGGGGCCGGGTTCGGGCAGCGCTGTGCGCCCCAGAGCAACCGTGTGGATTTTTTTTGCATCGGCCATGCCCAAGCGCACCAGATCGCGCGTGGTGGCCTGCGAGTCAGACAAGATGGCTTGGGCGCGGCGCAGCGCCCAAGGCATGCACAGGCGCTCCAGCCAATAGGTGCTGCGGCGCATGGTCTCGGGCACGATTTTCCAGGTCACATCATGAATCGTGACCGCCGTTGGGATGCGGCGACTCAGCAGCCAAGGCAAGCGGTGCGCAGGGCTCCAGAACACATCCAAATCATCTTGCTGCGCCTGCCAAGGCAGCACAGTTTGCGCCCAGAGCGTGCGCCCCAGCGATGAGGGCATATTGGCAATTTTGAACTGCACTTGCGGCAGCGATGCTGTGTCCACCACCGGCGCGCTGGGCAGATAGGCCACGATCTGGGTGGGCTGCTGGGACAGCTCCTTGAGCATTTCCCAGGTGTAGCGGCCAATACCGGTGAGATCGTGCGAGAGGTGCTGCGCGTCGATGCCCAGTTTCATGCGGCTGCCTTCATGCATGCGGTCATGCGGCGTGGGATGGGCGCTGGTAACCGGTGTTCAGCGCGATCAATTGCTGGGTGATCTGCGCATGGCTGAGCAAATCACTGGCCTGTGCAATCCAGTCGGTCCATGCCGTATGGTCAGCCGCTTGGGTTTGCGAGTCTTGCGAGAGCCAGATTTTGGGGTGGCTGGTGTGCTGCGGGTTGCCTTCAATCAGCAGCTCTTCGTAGAGCTTTTCGCCGGGGCGCAGGCCGGTGATTTCGATGGCGATATCGCCGCTGGGGTGCGAGGCATCGCGCACGCTCAGGCCGCTGAGTTGGATCAAGGTTTTGGCCAAGTGCGCGATTTTTACGCTCTCGCCCATGTCCAGTAAAAAAACTTGTGCGCCACTTTGATGGTTTTCGTTCAAGGCAGCGGCCTGGATCACCAATTGCGCGGCTTCTGGAATCGTCATGAAATAGCGCGTGATCTCGGGGTGCGTGAGCGAGACGGGGCCGCCGGCTTGGATTTGCTGCTGGAATTTTGGAATCACCGAGCCCGAGGAGCCCAGCACATTTCCAAAGCGCACCGTGCAAAAGCGTGTGGATCGCGCGGCCTGCGCATGTGCAGCGGCCAGCGACTGCAGCGTCATTTCGGCCAAGCGCTTGCTCGCGCCCATGACATTGGTGGGGCGCACCGCCTTGTCGGTACTGACCAGCACCATGTCGTCGGCGCCAGCTGCAAGAGCGGCTTGCGCCACATGCAGGGTGCCCAGCACATTGTTTTTCAGACCCGCCACAGGGTTGCTCTCCACCAAGGGCACATGCTTGTACGCGGCGGCGTGGTAGATGGTGTGGGGCTTGATCTGCAAGAAAAGCTGGCGAATCTGCTCGGCTTCGAGCACATTGGCCAACACGGGCGTCAGCACGGGGCGAGGGTCTACAGCCCATGAGGCGATGTGCCCGCTCAATTCTTCATGAATCGCATACAGCGCAAACTCATTGAGCTCCAGCAGCACCAAGCGGGCAGGCTGCAACTGGAGGATTTGCCTCGCCAGCTCGCTGCCGATAGACCCGCCCGCGCCGGTGACGACCACCACTTTGCCAGCAATATTTTTACGCAGCAAATCGATTTGGGCGGCGACCGGGTCGCGCCCGAGCAAATCCTCAATATTGATGGCGCGCAGGTCGTTGGAGTTGGCCTTGCCGCTGGCCAAATCGCTCAGGCTGGGAAGTGTGCGCACGGCCACTTGTGTGCTGGACAGGAGCTGCAAAATCTCGTTTCGCCGGCTGCGCGAGAGGCTGGGCATGGCCAGCAAAATTTGCCGGACTTCATGCCGCTGCACCAAAGCTTGCACTTGCGCAGCGGGATGCACCACGATGCCTGAAATGCTGGCCTTGTGCAAATTGGGGTTGTCGTCCAGAAAGCCCACCACTTTGGCATGGCCCGCGCTGGCCAAGGAAGCTGCCAGCTGCTGCCCTGATCGACCCGCGCCATAAATCAGGACAGGCTCTTGCTCTAGACCCAAGGCAGCCTCATGCGAGCTGCTGCTGAGTAACTGGCTGGCAAAAATCCGCACCAGCGCCAAGCCGATCAGCAGCAAAAGCGGCTGTAGCACGCCAATGGCACGCGGCACCAACGGAAAGCCGTAAGCCGTGAACACCGCCATGTAGATCACGGCATACAGGCCCATCGCACGCAGCGCGGCGGTGATGGTTTGCTTGCCCACAAAACGGATCACTGTGTGATAAAAACCAAACGCGCTAAGCAGGGGGATTGCCAACAATACAGAGAGCAAGACAGCCAGCCACTGGTAGCCCGCCAAACTGACCCAACTTTCAAAACGGAAACAGATAGCCAGCCACACAGTGAGCACGCATAGCGAGGCATCGGTCAGAATTGCCAGCGTCTTTTTGGCGCGGCGCGGTAGCGCAAGCAGGCTGGCAACGCGTCGGTGTGGCGTGGATCTCATGGGGCCTCAGCTCAGTGCGACACGCCACGCGCACCCAAGGCTTGCACGAAGGTGCGCCAGATGATGATCAAGTCCAGGCGCAGGCTTTGCATGCGCAGATACTGCGCATCCAAGCGCACTTTTTCAGGAATGGCAATCTCGTCGCGCCCATGGATTTGTGCCCATCCCGTGAGGCCGGGCACGAGCGCGTGCACGCCTTGCGCGGTACGCAGGGCAATCAAATCATGCTGATTAAACAGGGCAGGGCGTGGGCCAACGATGCTCATTTCGCCTGTGAGTATGCACCACAGTTGCGGCAATTCGTCGATACTGGTTTTGCGAAGAAACGAGCCCACAGGGGTGAGCCATTGCTGTGGGCGCTCGAGTAAATGCGTGGCTACGGCAGGTGTATCGATACGCATGCTGCGGAATTTGGGCATTTTGAAGATCGCGTTGTGGCGCCCCACGCGGTCAGACCAATACAGCACAGGGCCCTTTGATGTGACGCGCACCGCCAGCGCAGCAAGCGCAATCGGCAAGGCCAGCAGCGGCAGTGAGAGCAACACGATGAGCAGGTCGAGGCAGCGCTTCACAGGGGATTTTTAAGGGGAAAATAGCAGTTCGCCGGCATGGAATCTGCGTGAAATGCTATGAAATTCATAGTATTCGTCAACGCAGTTGGAGTTTGTCCAGCAGGTCGCTGACAAGCTCAAGGCGGATCAGAGGGCTGTCCAACTCCAGCATGCGCTGCTTGAGCTCCAGTGGCAGCGGCAGCAATTGGCACCAGCGGTTGGCCAGCCAGCCGCAGTCGTTCATTTGCGCATCGGTGGGCGCGCCATCGAGCAGATTGCTTTGCACCTCTGCCGGCATGCGCTGCAACGCGCTTTTGAGCATGCCGATGCAATCTTGCAGCTCGGGCGGCACGGCAACCGCATTGTCTTCCGGCAAATGCGCCACATCGGCCACCCACAGGCCATGCTTCAAACGCTCGGTGCGCTGGATGCGAAAGCGCTGTTGCCCCACGCAGCGCACCAGGCGCAAGCCCGCTTGCGGATTTTCATGCTCGGTGATCAAGGCCAGCGTGCCCACCTCTGCAAAGACTTCCGCCTGCCCAGGTTTGGCCACTTCATGTCCTTGGGTCAAACTCACCACGCCAAATGGCGCACCCGCTTCGATACAGCGGCGAATCATGTCCAGATAGCGCACTTCAAAGATGCGCAGCGGGAGCACCGCGCCCGGATACAGCACCGAGCCCAGTGGAAACAGGGGAAGCTGATTCAGAATCAAATCTGAAACTCTGTGTTTAGGCAGCAGTCACAGCGTCAGACGGCTGGCGCTGCAGCATCGCCAACACTTGCGCCACTTTTGCACGCAGCTCGCGGCGGTCGCAGATGAAGTCCACCGCGCCTTTTTCGACCAAGAATTCCGCGCGCTGGAAGCCTTCAGGCAAGGTCTGGCGCACGGTGTTTTCAATCACGCGCGGGCCGGCAAAGCCAATCAAAGCCTTGGGTTCAGCGATTACCACATCGCCCACAAAGGCAAAGCCGGCGCTCACGCCGCCCATGGTGGGGTCGGTGAGCACGCTGATGTAGGGCAGACCTTTTTTGGCCAAGCGAGTGAGCGAGGCATTGGTTTTAGCCATTTGCATCAATGAAAGCAGGCCTTCTTGCATGCGCGCGCCGCCGGTGGCCGTGAAACAGATGAAGGGCACTTTTTGCTCAATGGCGGTTTCCACGCCACGCACGAAGCGTTCGCCCACTACCGAGCCCATGGAGCCGCCCATGAAATCGAATTCAAAGCAAGCAGCGACCACCTCCAAGCTATGCACCGCGCCACCCATGACAACGAGCGCGTCCGTCTCGCCAGTTTCTTCCAAGGCCTGCTTCAAACGCTCGGGGTATTTGCGGCTGTCTTTGAACTTGAGTGCATCGACGGGAATGACTTCTTGGCCGATTTCAAACCGGCCTTCGTTGTCCAGAAAAGCATTCAGGCGCGCACGCGCACCAATGCGGTGGTGGTGGCCACAGCCGGGGC
>JBJTSL010000001.1:0-3384 GCA_046076625.1 Allobrachymonas sp. | reverse complement strand
TGGAAAACTTGTTACTGGGCGTGGTGCTGAATGACGATCCCCGACCTGTCAAGGCAGCTGCTTGTGCATTGACGGGCAGCCACAGCATGGCGCTGACTTTGACCGAAGGCAAATACCACCAAGTCAAACGCATGATCGCTGCGGTGGGCAACCACGTCGTCGCGCTGCATCGCTCACAAATTGGCAGCTTGGTGCTCGGCGATGATTTGCCTTCGGGGCAGTGGCGGTGGTTGACTGCAGACGAACTTCAGTCATTCAAGACTTCAAAATAGGTTTCTGTGCTTGGGCGCACTTAACCTGTACCACCTCCCGCCTTCCCCCATCCACCCGCATCGCTGAGAGGCAACCGCCCCACACACAGCCGGTATCGAGTGCGATCAAATTCGGGCGATTGATGAGGCAGAGGGTGCTCCAGTGGCCGAAGGCGACTGTCACATCAGAAGTTAAGCGACCGGGCACCTCAAACCACGGCATATAGCCCACTGGCGCAGCGCCTGCGCCTTCCTTGGTGGCGAATTCCATCTCGCCGTTGGTGCTGCAAAAGCGCAGGCGGGTGAGGGCGTTGATGATGACGCGCTGGCGCTCAGCGCCTTGGAGGTCATCGCGCCACGCGGCTGGCTGATTGCCATACATGCTTTGGAAGAGGTTTTTTGAGTCTTTTTGGCGAATCGCCGGCATGATATCTGCGCAGAGTGCTATTATTTTAGGAGTATCCCATTGCGGGAGAACACCTGCGTGAACCATCAAAATACCATCTCGGAAGATGGCCAACTCGCGCCAGCGCAGCCATTCGAGCAACTCGGGTGCGTCTGAAGCAGCGAGCAACTCGGCCAATGTGTCGCTCTGGTGCACTGGCCGCGCGCCGCAGGCTACTGCAAGGGCATGAAGATCATGGTTGCCCAACAGGCATTTCGCGGCATCGCCCATGGCTTTCAGACGGCGCAGCACGCGAAGCGAATCAGGGCCGCGGTTGACCAAGTCTCCCAACAGTACGAGCTGGTCTCGGCTGGGGGAAAAATCAATTTCACCCAGCAGACGCCCCAGTGCCGCGTCGCAACCCTGCACATCGCCAATCAAGTAAAGTCCCATACTCGTGCACTTTAATCGTATTTCATGGACTTCTTACTCATCGCCATCCTCACGCTCATCAACGGCGCATTCGCCATGAGCGAAATGGCGCTCACGGCAGCCAAGAAAGTGCGCTTGACGGCGATGGCCGAAAGCGGAGACGAAGGTGCGCAGGCCGCGCTGCAACTGGCCGACAAGCCCACCACGATGCTCTCTACCGTGCAAATCGGCATCACCTCGATTGGCATGCTCAATGGCATTGTGGGTGAAGCGGCGTTCAGCGCGGGCGTGCAAGATTTCCTCATGGGCCTGGGCATGAGCGAGAAGCTGGCTTCGCCCACCGCAACGACGTTTGTGGTGATTGTGATCACGTTCATCACCTTGATTTTTGGCGAGCTGGTGCCCAAGCGCATTGGCTGGGCGTATCCTGAGGCGGTGGCGCGCGTGGTGGCCAAGCCGATGATGTGGCTGGCCAAAGCCGCCAGCCCCTTCGTCAAGCTGCTCACGGTGACGACGCTGGGCGTCTTGAAGCTGCTGCGCATTCGTACCGATCAAAACCGCAGCGTGACGGAAGCTGAAATTGCTGCCAGCTTGGACGAAGGGCTGGACGCTGGCGTGATCGAAGAGAACGAGCGGCAGATGGTACAAAACCTGTTTCATTTGGACGACCGGCCACTCATTTCCATCATGATCCCGCGCACGGATATTGAGTGGCTGGATGCCAAGCTCACGGTGAGCGAAGCGCTCTTGCGCGCGGGCGGCACGCACGATGCCAACAGCAAAACCTCGCACAGTTGGTATCCCGTCTGCCGGGGCGGGCTGGACGAAGTGCTGGGCATCGTGAGCGTGGCGCGGCTGCTGCGCACGCAGGCCAGTTCGCCAGGCCAAGCGATTGGCGAGCTGACGACACCCGCTGTCTTCATTCCCGAAACGCTCTCTGGCATGGAGCTGCTGGAGCAGTTCAAGCAGCAATCGGCGCGCTTGGTGTTTGTGGTGGATGAATACGGCGTGTGCCAAGGCCTGCTCACACCGCGCGATTTACTCGAAGCCATCACCGGCGAACTCAAACCACAGGTTGCTGCCGATGCGTGGGCCACGCGCGAGGAGGGCGGTGCGTGGAGGCTTGATGGCCTCATGCCCGTGGCTGAGCTCAAAAGCCGTTTAGAGATTGAGGATGACCTGCCCGATGAAGAAGAAGGGCACTACAACACCTTGGCTGGCTTGCTGATGGCCGTGGCCGGGCATTTGCCTGCGCAGGGTGAGGCGATTGAAGTGGGAGGCTGGCGCTTTGAGGTGATGGCGCTGGAGGGAAGGCGCGTGGAGCGGGTGCGGGCGAGGAAGCTTGCTGCCTGATGGTTTGTGATTCGTATCAGCAGTGACGATAGGATGGGCAAAACAATCAACGCGGATTTTCAAAAAATACGTAATTCGAGGCGTAATCACTGATCTCGAAATACACGCGTTTTTCGCTCGGATCGGCCACCATATTCAGGTTTTCGTCCAACACGCCATAGCCAAAGCGGTACGGCCTTGGTTTGCCATCGTCAGTGCCCATGGCGGTGGAGAGTTTGTCGATCTTGATGAAGCGGCGCACCAGCTTGTCGCCGGCATAGATTTCCAACACGCCATTCGTCCCCGTCCAATTTTGAATATCGCGCTGGATCTTGTTTTGCTGCTCTTGGGTGCAAGAAATCAGGCCAAACAGGGCGATCGCCGGCAAAAATACTGCGCGCAGTGCTATGGATTTGAGAGTCGTTGAGTTCATGAATTTCCCTTGAAATAGTGTTAACACGCTCTAGCTACGCTGGCGCACCGCTTCATACAAACACACCGCGCTGGCAACCGAGACGTTCAGGCTCTCCACAGCGCCGCGCATCGGGATGCGCACCAGCTCGTCGCAGGTTTTGCGCGTGAGCTGGCGCATGCCTGGCCCTTCCGCGCCGAGCACCAAGGCCACTGGGCCTGTGAGATCAATCTCATGAATCGTCTTGGGTGCATCCTCGCTCGTGCCAATGATCCAGATATTGCGCTCTTTGAGCTCATTCAGGCTGCGCGCGAGATTGGTCACCATCAAATACGGCACAGTTTCTGCCGCGCCACTGGCCACCTTGGCCACAGTGGCGTTGATGCCTACCGCATGATCCTTAGGCGCCACCACCGCATGAGCACCCGCTCCATCGGCACTGCGCAAACAGGCACCCAGGTTGTGGGGGTCGGTCACCCCATCGAGAACCAGCACCAAGGATGGATCGGTCGGATCCCGGTCCTCAAGCCACTCATGCCAGTTGCGTGACGCCGCCATGGGCTCCGCCAAAG